>NZ_JANLGL010000042.1:0-37169 GCF_024655625.1 Pseudomonas sp. 18.1.10 | reverse complement strand
CAGGTATTTCGACTGATGCGCCGCCTTCGCGAGCAAGCCCGCTCCCACACAAGCCCGCTCCCACAGTTAAGGCATCAGCGCAGTGCTGCGATCGCATCCACCGCCTGGCGAATCAACGCCGGACCCTTGTAGATAAAGCCGGAGTACAACTGCACCAGGCTGGCGCCAGCGGCGATTTTCTCGGCGGCGTGCTGGCCTTCGGTGATGCCACCCGCCGCGATGATCGGCAAGCGCCCGGCCAGTTCGGCTGCCAGCACCTTGACGATATGGGTGCTCTGCTCACGCACCGGCGCACCCGACAGGCCGCCCGCTTCGTCGCCATGGGCCAGGCCTTCGACGCCGACGCGGCTGAGGGTGGTGTTGGTCGCGATCACTGCATCCATACCCGAGTCCACTAGGGCCTGAGCCACCAGTACAGTCTCTTCGTCGCTCATGTCCGGGGCAATCTTGATCGCCAACGGCACGCGCTTGCCATGGCGCACGGCCAGGTCTTCCTGGCGCTGGCGCAAGGCTTCGAGCAATTGCTTGAGGGAGTCACCGAACTGCAAGCTGCGCAAGCCCGGGGTGTTGGGCGAGCTGACGTTGACGGTGACGTAGCTGGCGTGGGCGTAGACCTTGTCCAGGCAGATCAGGTAGTCATCCACCGCACGCTCCACCGGCGTATCGAAGTTCTTGCCGATGTTGATGCCGAGGATGCCCTTGTACTTCGCCGCCTGAACCCGCGACAGCAAGTGATCCACGCCCAGGTTGTTGAAGCCCATGCGGTTGATGATCGCTTCAGCTTCCGGCAGGCGGAAGATACGCGGCTTGGGGTTGCCCGGTTGTGGGCGCGGAGTCACGGTGCCGATTTCGACAAAACCGAAACCCAGCTGCGCAAAGCCATCGATGGCCGCACCGTTCTTGTCCAGGCCAGCCGCCAGCCCGACCGGGTTGGGGAAGTCGAGCCCCATCACCGATACCGGCATTTTTGCCGGTGCCTTGCATACCAGGCCATTAAGCCCCAGGCGGCCACCGGCACCGATCAGGTCCAGGGACAGATCGTGGGAGGTTTCCGGGGAAAGTTTGAACAACAGCTGGCGGGCCAGGGTATACATGGGCGGGCTAGACTCGGATGGCGGCGAAAGGTGGCGACGATTATAGCCGGGGTGGCGGGCTGCATGCGAGGCGTGCCGCCAATCGTCATTGGCGATTGGCAACCAGCTCTTCGTAGCGCGCCCAGATCTTCTGCGCGTATTGCAGGCGCAAGGCGTCACGCTTGGGGCCTGCCCCGCCACCGACGTTATAGGAACCGACAGCCGTCCAGTTGTAACCGAAGCGCTGAATGAACTCGGTAAGAATCGACGCTGCCACCTCCACCGAGAGACACGGCTCGCTCAACAACCGTTCTTCCGTAATGCCCAGTTTCAGCAGGCGGGGCAGATGAATGCTGTTGATCTGCATCAAGCCGATATCCCGCGTGCCATTGCGGTTGGCGTTGTTGATGGTCTGCGCGCGGTAACCCGACTCGACAGCAGCGATGGCCTGCAGCAGCTCCGGCTCAAGGTCATAACGGCTGGCCACTTCATCCCAGCAATATGCCAGCGCCGGGCTGCAGCCCATCGACAGGCTCAACAACAGGCCTTTCCCCCAGGTTTTAAACATTGTTGACCTGACCACAAACCGCACACACGTGCGCTACCTGCTTCGCATCAGCACTTCCCGCCTGCACCGGGCAAGTAAACCGATACCCCCTGCCATAGATCGTCTTGATAAAGCCCTTGTCGGCCTTCAAGTGCTTGCGCAACGAGTAAATGCAACGTGTCAGTGACTCCTCGGCCACCTCGCCTCTGGGCCATGCGAGTTCCAGCAAGCGGTCCTTGGTCATCAGCGTGCCACCAGAACCCAGCAGCAACCGCAGCACCTGGCCCTCCTTGGGTGGCAACTGAACGTCTGTCCCTCCACCCGTCAACCGACCATCGCCATGCAAGGTCCAGCGGGCAAAAACAAGAGACGTCGCTGACCCGTCAATCACGACCGCCATACACACCTCTGCATCCAACTACTGACATTCAAATCCTTATTTTCTGTACCGGCTCACCCGCCAACATCACGACTATAGGAAGCAGTCCTACACCTCGCCCTAGGGAAAAACCCATTCACCCAGCGCTTTTCGCAGATGCTCAGTAGGACGATTCTTTATCCGGCCTTACCAAGCGACCCAATCCTGATAAACCTCATGCAGCTCAACCCCCAATCGATCCTCCAATTGCACCAACTCTCCCAAAGCCATCAACTGACCATTGACCCGCACCTCCACACAGCGAATGACTTCAGGTGTCAGCGGCAACACCTTCCCCACTGCAAACGCCGCCAGACGCTTGCGACTGATCAGTTGCTCTTGCAGGAGTATTTCCAGGTGCATGGACAAGCGCCCTATTCATGGAGAAATTTCGCGACCACGTTGCATAAACGCGCGATGCACACGCTCATGCTGCTCCGCCGTCAAGGGTGATGGCCCGGAAGGGGCAGTCAGGGTCTTGGGGTCGTTGTGGTCGGCACCGACCTGCCACAACGAGACCTCGTCCGGCCGGGTGAGTACATCCAGCTCCGCGACCCACTGCTTGATGAGGCTCACCTGGTCGGGCTTGCCCTGGATCAACAGGCTGTTGGTGTCTGGATAGGCAATGAACGTAAGGCTGCCGTCAGCCAGTTGAGCTTTGTGCTCACCGGACATCCGGGCTTCGATCATTGAAGCCATCCCCGGCACGCTGACCGTGTCCGCACCCACTCCAAATTGACGATCAGCCACGTCGACATTGAACACCTGCACCACGCCAACGGCGGGCAACTCCACGCGCGGCCGGGCAGGTGGCCGATCCATCAGTTGCGCCAGGCGCAGCACTTGATCGATATAGCTGGGCGGCCCCGTGACGGAGAACATGCGTTCCGCGCTTTTATGCAAGGGATAACTGGACTCGTCCAACCCCGTACGACGCATCAGGCCCCGCAGCCTGTCGACGGAAATGTGCCGTAGCGCCACCGCCGAGTTCCTCACCTCATCGGCTTCGTAGAGGTACACGACTTGCCCATCGCGATGCCAGATCAGGCCCTCCTGCATGGCCAGTACCTCCAGGACCTGTTGCGGCGCGTCAAAATCAAACAGGCCACTGACGTGCAGGCGAGCGACTTTGCGGCTGAGCACAACCGACACGCCCAGTGGCACCGAGAGCGCGGTAAAAAACCGCTGCAGGTTTTCCTCCTGCGCCCGGTAGGGCTCGCCCCGGGCCACACAGGTGCCCAGCGCCAACGCAGCGCACAACAACCAGCTGCACAGCCGGTGGCGGGTCATCCTTGCAGGGAAAGCACTATTCACCTTGGTTGTTCTCGGCGGCCTGGCATGACAAAGCGGCCATACTGAGAGCCAGCCAGTTTTCAATCTTGACGGAAAACTGACGGCACTCCTCCCCCCCTGCCCATGGCATGTGCATTGCTACACACACTTATCAGAGCCCGCGCCAACGAAGGCACGGGCCTACGGACAAAGGCGTCGTTACCCTGCAATGGCCTCTAGCGCCATCCGAGGGAACGACGCTTTTTTTTGAGAGAAAAGGCAGGTGTTGATGAACGAACCGGCAGATAACCGCCCGGGAAAAGACCCACTGGCGTGGGTCAACGGCAGTGACGCGCCGGAAAAGAGCAGCCTCGACCTGGGCTTCATGGCCCTGAGTGATTGCGCCTCGCTGGTGGTTGCCGCCACCCAGGGCTTCGCCCAACCCTACGGCCTGACACTCAACCTCAAGCGCCAGGCGTCATGGGCCTCCCTGCGCGACAAACTGGTCAGCGGCGAACTGGACGCCGGCCACAGCCTGTACGGGCTGATCTATGCCGTGCACCTGGGCATCGGCGGCGTAGCGCCCACCGACATGGCGGTGCTGATGGGGCTGAACCAGAACGGCCAGAGCATCAACCTGTCTCACCGCCTGCAACAGCAAGGCGTGGTCACTCCTGAGGCACTGGATCGCCACGTGCACCAAAGCCGTACAAAACTGACCTTCGCCCAGACGTTTCCCACCGGCACCCACGCCATGTGGCTGTATTACTGGCTGGCGAGCCAAGGCATCCACCCGCTGCAAGACGTCAACAGCGTGGTGGTGCCGCCGCCGCAAATGGTCGCGCACCTGCAAGCCGGGCGTATCGATGGTTTTTGTGTCGGCGAACCCTGGAGCGCCAGCGCGGTGCAACAAAACCAGGGCTTTACCCTTGCAACCAGCCAGGCGATCTGGCCAGACCACCCGGAGAAAGTCCTCGGTTGCACCCAGGCGTTTGTCGACGAATACCCCAACACCGCCCGCGTGTTGGTAATGGCCATCCTCGAAGCCAGCCGCTTCATCGAACAGAGCCAGGAAAACCGCCGCTCCACCGCCCAACTGCTCAGCGCTCGCGACTACCTCGACGCGCCCCTCGACTGCATCGAGCCACGCCTGCTGGGCGCCTATGACGACGGCCTCGGCAACCGATGGCAAGACCCCCATGCCCTGCGTTTTTTTGCCGATGGCGCGGTGAATCTGCCGTATCTCTCGGACGGCATGTGGTTCATGACCCAGTTCCGGCGCTGGGGCCTGTTGCGCGAAGACCCGGACTACCTCGGAGTTGCCCGCCAGGTGCAGCAATTGACGCTGTATCGCGAAGCCGCCAGCGCGGTTGGCGTCACCCCCATCGCCCAGGACATGCGCAGCAGCCAATTGATCGACGGCAAGCTCTGGGACGGCGCCAACCCCGCCGCCTATGCGCGCAGTTTCCGTCTGCACGCGATGACTGATCCTACCGGCCGCCAGGCCTTGCGCTGACAGGAAGACCGATATGTTGCGAATCCTGTTAATCAATGACACGCCGCGCAAAGTCGGGCGGCTCAAGGCTGCGCTGATCGAGGCCGGGTTCGAGGTGATCGATGAATCCGGCCTGACCATCGACCTGCCCGCGCGCGTCGAAACGGTGCGCCCGGACGTGATCCTGATCGATACCGAGTCACCCGGCCGCGACGTGATGGAACAAGTGGTGCTGGTCAGCCGCGACCAACCCCGGCCCATCGTGATGTTTACCGACGAGCACGACCCGACGGTGATGCGCCAGGCGATCAAGTCCGGCGTCAGCGCCTACATCGTCGAAGGCATCCAGGCCCAACGCCTGCAACCGATCCTCGACGTCGCCATGGCGCGCTTCGAGAGCGACCAGGCCATGCGCGCCCAGTTGCAGGCCCGCGACCAGCAGTTGGCCGAGCGCAAGCGCATCGAACTGGCCAAGGGCATGCTGATGAAAATGAAGGCCTGCAATGAGGAAGAGGCCTACACCCTGATGCGGCGCCAGGCCATGAGCCGCCAGCAGAAACTGATCCAGGTGGCGGAGCAGATTATCGCCATGAGCGAGTTGCTCGGCTGATCTGGCTCAGCTCTTGCTAAAGGATCCCTACAGGTAACCAACGGCGGTTGCCCCTCCACGACAAAGACGTCGCTCATCCGGTTTGCCCCTCGCGAACCCGGTGGCGGCGTTTTTGCGTTTTGGCCCCAGCGCTTGGGGCCGGTGGGGCGGCCTTCGCCGGCGGCTCCATCACCAGGCCTTCTTACAAGACTCCCAACCGTTGAGGTGCGTGATGAAATCAAGCTTCTGGAAATCCGGGCACACCCCGACCCTGTTTGCCGCGTTCCTGTATTTCGATCTGAGCTTCATGGTCTGGTATTTGTTGGGCCCGCTGGCGATCCAGATTGCCGCCGACCTGCACCTGACCACCCAACAACGCGGTTTGATGGTGGCAACACCGATCCTCGCCGGTGCGGTGCTGCGCTTTTTGATGGGCATGCTGGCCGACAAGCTGTCGCCCAAGACCGCCGGGCTGATCGGCCAGGTGATCGTGATCGCCGCCTTGTTCGGCGCCTGGAAACTCGGGATTCACAGCTACGAACAAGCCTTGCTGCTGGGGGTGTTCCTTGGCATGGCTGGCGCGTCGTTTGCGGTCGCCTTGCCACTGGCGTCCCAGTGGTACCCCGCCGAACACCAGGGTAAAGCCATGGGCATCGCCGGTGCGGGCAACTCCGGCACCGTGTTTGCGGCATTGCTGGCGCCGGTGCTGGCCGCTGCGTTTGGCTGGAGCAATGTGTTCGGTTTTGCCCTGATCCCCTTGATCCTCACCCTGATCGTCTTCGCCTGGCTCGCGCGCAACGCCCCGGAACGGCCGAAAGCCAAGGCCATGGCCGACTACTTCAAGGCCCTGGGCGACCGCGACAGTTGGTGGTTCATGTTCTTCTATAGCGTGACCTTCGGCGGTTTTATCGGCTTGGCCAGCGCCCTGCCCGGCTATTTCAATGACCAGTACGGCCTGAGCCCGGTGACGGCCGGCTATTACACCGCCGCCTGTGTGTTCGGTGGCAGCCTGATGCGCCCATTGGGCGGCGCCCTGGCCGATCGTTTCGGCGGGATTCGCACCCTGCTCGGCATGTACGGCGTGGCGGCGGTCTGCATTGCCGCGGTGGGCTTCAACCTGCCGAGTTCCTACGCGGCCCTGGCGCTTTTCGTCTGCACCATGCTCGGCCTCGGCGCAGGCAATGGCGCAGTATTCCAATTGGTGCCGCAACGTTTCCGTCGTGAAATCGGCGTGATGACGGGCTTGATCGGCATGGCCGGTGGGATCGGCGGCTTTGCCCTCGCGGCGGGCATGGGCGCGATCAAACAGAGCACCGGCAGCTATCAATTGGCCCTGTGGCTGTTCGCCAGCCTCGGCGTGCTGGCCTGGTTTGGCCTGCACGGTGTGAAACGTCGCTGGCGCACCACCTGGGGCTCGGCCGCCGTGACGGCCGCGCGCGTCTGATGAGCCTGCGACTGAGCATCGCCCAGGCCAGCGCCATCGGCCCAAGGCCGGAAAACCAGGACGCGCTGCGGGTGGTCACGCCCGTGGCCGAACTGGCTGCGAGCAAAGGCTACCTGTGCGCGCTGGCCGACGGCGTGAGCCAATGCGCCGACGGCGGCCTGGCCGCCCGTTCGACCTTGCAGGCGCTGGCCCTCGACTACTACGCCACGCCGCAGACCTGGGGCGTGGCCCAGGCGCTGGAACGCTTGCTGCTCGCGCAGAATCGCTGGCTGCAAGCCAATGGCGGCGGCCAGCCACTGCTGACCACCCTCAGCGCCCTGGTGTTTCGCGGCCAGCGCTTCACCCTGGCCCATGTCGGCGATTGCCGGGTGTATCGCTGGCTGGAGGGCGAACTGCAGCGCATCAGCGAAGAGCATGTGTGGGAGCAACCGGGCATGCAGCATGTGCTCAAGCGCGCCCTCGGCCTGGATCAACACCTGGTGCTGGATTTTCTCGACGGCCAACTGCGTGAAGGCGAGTGCTTCCTGCTGGTCAGCGACGGCGTGTGGGCCACCTTGGGCGACAACAGCATCAGTACGATCCTGCGTGAGCAAAGCGACCTCGACCTGGCGGTCAACACCTTGGTCAATGCCGCGCACCTGGCCGGCAGCCAGGACAACGCCAGCGCCTTGCTGGTGCGTATCGACACACTCGGCGCCGCAACCCTCGGTGATGCACTGGTGCAGTTGCAGCAATGGCCGCTGCCGCCGCCCTTGAAAGCCGGGCAATCCTTCGAAGGCTGGCAGGTGGAAGGCCTACTGGCACACAGCCGACAGTCATTGCTGTATCGCGTACGCGATGCCCAGCAGCAGCCTTGGCTGTTGAAAACCCTGCCCCTCAACCGCGACGACGACAGCGATGCCGGGCAAGCCTTGCTGTCGGAGGAATGGTTTCTGCGCCGCGTCGCCGGGCGCGCGTTTCCTGAAGTCCACGCCGCCAGCGCACGTCAGCATCTGTACTACGTGATGCGTGAATATTCGGGGCAAACCCTGGCGCAACTGTTCCAGCAACAAGGCCCATTGCCCCTGGCGCAATGGCAGTCCATCGCCGAGCGATTGCTGCGGGCGGTTGGCCTGCTGCATCGGCGGCAGATCCTGCACCGCGATATAAAACCGGAGAACCTGCTGTTGGGGGACGACGGCGAATTGCGCGTGCTGGATTTCGGCCTGGCATACTGCCCGGGGCTCTCGGAAGACCGCGCCCACTTGTTGCCCGGCACCCCAAGTTTTATCGCCCCCGAGGCCTTCAGTGGTGAACGTCCTACGGCCCAACAGGATTTGTACAGCGTCGGCGTGACGCTGTATTACCTGCTGACCGGGCACTATCCCTACGGAGAAATCGAAGCATTCCAACGGCCGCGCTTCACCGTGGCGGTCAGCGCCAGCCGCTACCGTCCCGACCTGCCCGAGTGGCTGCCCTTGAGCCTGGAACGGGCAGTGGCCGCTCAACCCGCGCAACGCTATGAAACCGCAGAAGAGTGGTTGCGAGTCTTGGAGCAGGCCGACCGCCGTGAACTCAGCGTGCGCCCAAGGCCGCTGCTGGAGCGCGAGCCGCTCAAGGTCTGGCAAACCCTGGCGGTCGTGTCTTTGCTGCTCAATCTGGTGCTGCTGTACTGGCTGTTGCACCACTAGAGGGCGAAAAACCATGCAGTATCGCGTGCAACCCCAATAAATCCGGGCATCTGTCAACTTGGCACAACCGCTGCATTAGCCCTTCCAACACCACACATATAGCCGCCCCTTCAACGACGAAGGGCCGTGCTTCCCGAGAGAACGGGACCAGGACAAAGGCGTCCTCGCTAGCTAACTAGCGGGGACGCCTTTTTTGTTTGCGCGTGATTTGTCGAGCCATTGCGGAGAACGACATGAAAAAACTCAAATTAGTGATGATCGGCAACGGCATGGCCGGGGTTCGCACCCTTGAAGAATTGCTCAAGCTGAGCAGCGACCTGTACGACATCACCGTGTTCGGCGCCGAGCCCCACACCAACTACAACCGTATCCTGCTGTCGCCGGTGCTGGCCGGTGAACAGACCTTCGAAGAGATCGTGCTCAATGACCTCAGTTGGTACCTGGATAACCACATCAAGCTGCTGCTCAACCGCAAAGTGGTGCAGATCGACCGCGTCAAACGCATCGTCATCGCCGAAGACGGCAGCGAAGCCGAATACGATCGCCTGCTGATCGCCACCGGCTCCACGCCGTTTATCCTGCCGATTCCCGGCAATACCTTGCAGGGCGTGATCGGTTACCGCGACATCGCCGACACCCAGGTCATGATCGACACCGCCAAGACCCACACGCATGCGGTGGTCATCGGCGGCGGCCTGCTCGGCCTGGAAGCCGCCAACGGCCTGATGCTGCGCGGCATGCACGTAACCGTGGTGCATATCGGCGAGTGGCTGCTGGAGCGGCAACTGGACAAGACCAGCGGCCAACTGCTGCAAACCGAGCTGGAAAGCCGTGGCCTGGTGTTTCGCCTGTGCGAACAAACCCAGGCGCTGCATGACGCCGGCAATGGCCGCGTCGGCTCGGTGCAATTCAAGAACGGCGACATCATCCCCGCCGACCTGGTGGTGATGGCCGCCGGCATCCGGCCCAACACTGAACTCGCGGAAAAATCCGGCATCCCGTGCAACCGTGGGATTCTGGTCAACGACACCCTGCAAACCTACGACCCGCGCATCTATGCGATCGGCGAATGCGCCAACCATCGCGGGATCGCCTACGGCTTGGTGGCGCCACTGTTCGAACAGGCCAAGGTCTGCGCCAATCACCTGGCCCAGCTGGGTTTTGCTACCTACAAGGGCTCAGTGACCTCAACCAAATTGAAGGTCACCGGGATCGACCTGTTCTCCGCCGGCGACTTCATGGGCGGCGAAGGCACCGAGACCATCACCCTCTCCGACCCGATTGGCGGCGTGTACAAGAAGCTGGTGATAAAGGACGACATCCTGGTCGGCGCCTGCCTGTACGGCGATACCGCCGACGGTGGCTGGTATTTCCGCCAGATCCGTGAGAACCACGCCATCGGCGAGATCCGCGACCACCTGATGTTCGGCGAAAACGCCTTGGGTGACGTAGGCCATCAAGGCCAGGACAAGGCCATGAGCATGGCCGACAACGCCGAGGTCTGCGGCTGCAATGGTGTGTGCAAGGGCACCATCGTCAAGGCGATCCAGGAGCAGGGGCTGTTCAGTGTCGATGAGGTGAAAAAGCACACCAAGGCGGCCAGCTCTTGCGGCTCCTGCGCTGGCTTGGTGGAACAGATCCTGATCAACACCGTCGGCGGCGCGGCCGACGTCAAACCAAAAAGCGAAAAAGCCATCTGCGGTTGCAGCGACCTCAACCACGGGCAGATCCGCCAGGCCATCCGCGACCAACACCTGCTGACCATCGCCGGCACCATGAGCTACCTCAATTGGCGCACGCCCAATGGCTGCGCCACCTGCCGCCCGGCGCTGAACTACTACCTGATTTCCACCTGGCCCGGCGAAGCCAAGGACGACCCGCAATCGCGCCTTATCAACGAACGGGCCCACGCCAATATTCAGAAAGACGGCACCTACTCCGTAGTCCCACGGATGTGGGGCGGTGTGACCAATCCCTCGGAGCTGCGCCGCATTGCCGACGTGGCCGACAAGTACAACGTGCCCATGGTCAAGGTCACCGGCGGTCAGCGCATCGACTTGCTGGGGATCAAGAAACAGGACTTGCCAGGGGTGTGGAAAGACCTCGACATGCCGTCCGGCCACGCCTACGGCAAATCCATCCGCACCGTAAAAACCTGCGTGGGCAGCGAGTTCTGCCGTTTCGGCACGCAGAATTCCACGCAACTGGGCATCGAGCTGGAGCATGACCTGTTCAATATGTGGTCGCCGCACAAGGTCAAGCTGGCGGTGTCCGGTTGCCCACGCAATTGCTCGGAAGCCGGGATCAAGGACGTGGGAATCATCGGCGTCGACTCCGGCTGGGAGATGTACATCGGTGGCAACGGCGGGATCAAGACCGAAGTCGCGGAGTTCTTCGTCAAGCTGAAAACCGCCGAAGAAGTACGCGAATACAACGGCGCCTTCCTACAGCTGTACCGCGAAGAAGCCTTCTACCTTGAGCGCACCGTGCACTACCTGCAACGGGTCGGCATGGAGCACATCAAGAAAGCCGTACTGGAAGACCCTGCCCGCCGCCAGGCCCTCAACGAGCGCCTGCAATTCTCCCTGTCGTTCGAACAAGACCCATGGAAAGAGCGCCTGGAACAGCCGCTGCTGAAAAAGGAATTCGATGTGATCCCCGTCAAACAGCTGGAGGTGCCGGCATGAACTGGCTGAATATCTGCGCCCTCGACGAGATCAATGTGCTGGGCTCGCGCATCATCCAGGGCCCCAAGGGCGATATCGCGATTTTTCGTACCAGTGACGACGAAGTCTTCGCCCTCGACGACCGCTGCCCACACAAGGGCGGCCCGTTGTCCCAAGGTTTGATCTACGGCAAGCGCGTGGCCTGCCCGCTGCACAACTGGCAGATCGACCTGGCGTCCGGCGAAGCCCAGGCGCCCGACATCGGTTGCGCCCACCATCACCCGGCCCGCGTGGAAAACGGCCGGGTGCTGCTGGCCCTGCGGGACGCCGTGTGATGAACCGCCAGACCACCGCGTCCACCTGCTGCTATTGCGGCGTGGGTTGCGGCGTGCTGATCGAGCATGACGGTGCGCAGATCCTCGGGGTGACGGGCGACCCGGACCACCCGGCCAACTTCGGCAAATTGTGCAGCAAGGGTTCCAGCCTGCACCTGACCGGCGACCTCTCCGCCCGCGCCTTGTACCCAGAGCTGCGCCTGGGCAAAGGCATGGCCCGGGCGCGCACCGACTGGGACACGGCCCTGGATCACGCGGCAAACGTGTTTGCCGACACCATCGCCGAACACGGGCCGGACAGCGTGGCCTTCTACATCTCCGGGCAACTGCTGACCGAGGACTACTACAGCTTCAACAAGCTCGCCCGCGCCTTGGTGGGCACCAACAATATCGACAGCAACTCACGGCTGTGCATGTCTTCGGCGGTGGTCGGCTACAAACGCAGCCTGGGGGCCGATGCGCCGCCATGCAGCTATGAAGACCTGGAAAGCAGTGACTGCGTGATGATCGTCGGCAGCAATATGGCCTACGCCCATCCGGTACTGTTCCGACGCTTGGAGGCAGCCAAGGCGCGCCGCCCGCAGATGAAAGTGGTGGTGATCGATCCGAGGCGTACAGACACCTGCGATTTGGCTGACCTGCACCTGGCGATTCTGCCGGGCACGGATGTGGCGTTGTTCCATGGGATTTTGCATCTGCTGCTGTGGGAAGACTGGATCGACCGCGACTTTATCCAAGCCCATACCGACGGCTTGGCCGAGCTGAAACGCCTGGTCCATGACTACACGCCGCAGATGGTCACGCAGCTGTGCGGGATCAGCGTCGAGCAACTGCGCGTGTGCGCAGAGTGGGTGGGCACCTCCAACAGTTTCCTGTCGCTGTGGTGCATGGGCCTTAACCAATCCACCGCCGGCAGCGCGAAAAACAGCGCGCTGATCAATCTGCACCTGGCCACCGGGACTATTGGACGGCCGGGTTGTGGCCCGTTTTCCCTGACGGGTCAGCCAAATGCCATGGGCGGGCGCGAAACCGGTAGCTTGTCGAACCTGCTGCCGGGGCACCGGGAGGCGGCGAACCCTGCACACCGCGCAGAGGTCGCGGCGTACTGGGGCGTGGCGTCGTTGCCCGCAAGCGTTGGGCTGAGCGCTGTCGAACTGTTCGAGCAGATGCAGGCGGGCAAGATCAAGGCCGTGTGGATTGCCTGCACCAACCCGGCCCAATCGCTGCCGGACCAGAACGCCGTGCGCGCGGCCTTGGCGACCTGCCCTTTTGTGGTGTTGCAGGAAGCCTTTCACACCACTGAAACGGCGGCCTATGCCGACCTGTTGCTGCCCGCCGCCAGTTGGGGGGAGAAAGAAGGCACGGTGACCAACTCCGAGCGGCGTATTTCCCACGTCCGCCGCGCCATCGTCCCACCGGGGGAAGCGCGGCCGGATTGGGCAATTACCGTGGATTTCGCACAGCGCCTGGAGCGTCGTTTACGCCCGGGGCAGGACAGCCTGTTTGCCTTCGCGCAGCCAGCGCAGATTTTTGAGGAGTACAAACAGCTGACCTGCGGGCGCGATCTCGACCTGTCGGGCATCAGCCACGCCTTGCTCGACAAGATCGGCCCACAACAATGGCCGTTTCCTACAGGCGCACAGGCTGGCACGCCACGCTTGTACACCGATGGCCACTTCCCCACCGCCAGCGGGCGTGCGCAGTTTGTCGCCGACCCGTACCGCGCAGCCAAGGAACAGCGTGACGCACGCTTCCCCCTGACCCTGATCACCGGCCGCCTGCGTGACCAGTGGCATGGCATGAGCCGCACCGGCACCGCCGCGCAGCTCTTCGGACACGTCAGCGAGGCCTTGTTGAGCCTGCATCCAGACGAAATGCGCCGCCATCGCGTGAAAGACGGTGATCTGGTCAACCTCAAAAGCCGTCGCGGCCAAGTGATCGTCGCGGTCAGCGCTGACGACAGCGTGCGCCCTGGCCAGGCATTCCTGCCGATGCATTGGGGGGATCGTTTTCTCAAGGGCGGCGTGAATGCCCTCACCCAGCCGGCGTTCGATCCGCTGTCGAAACAGCCAGAGCTCAAGCACAGCGGTGTGCGCCTGGAGGCGGTGAGCCTGCCGTGGCAGCTGTTCGCCTTGATCGAGGGCGATGTGCAGCAACACTTTGCCGCCTTGCGCCCGCTGTGCGAGGGCTTTGCCTACGTCAGCCTGAGCCTGGCCGGACGCGAACGCCCGGCCCTGCTGTTGCGTGCAGCGCACAGCGAAGCCCCCGACTTGCAGCTGCTGACACGTATCGACCAATTGCTTGGCCTCAACGACGGCCCGGTGATGGCCTATGACGACCCGCGTCGTTCCATTGGCAAGCGCGTGAAAATCGACAAAGGCCGCATCACCGCGTTGCGCCTGGCAGGGGAAACCCTCGCGCGTCACTGGCTGCAAAGCCTGTGGCTGGAGGGGCGTACCGACGATCAACTGCGGCGCTGGCTGTTGGCGCCGCTCAGCGCACCGCCGGGGGGCGCGGCGGCCAGCAACAAGGTGTTGTGCAACTGCAAGAACGTCAGCGAGAACGCCGTGTGCGCGGGCATAACCCGTGGCCTGGACCTGGACGGGCTCAAGCGGGAGCTGGGTTGCGGCACGCAATGCGGCTCCTGTGTACCGGAAATCAAACGTCTATTGGCCAGCCATCCGCAGCCAATCGCAATCAGTGTGTGAGGGAGAGAACATGAGCGCAAAAGTCTGGCTGGTGGGTGCAGGGCCCGGCGATCCGGAGTTGCTGACCCTCAAGGCGGTACGGGCGATGAATGAAGCCGATGTGGTGTTGATTGATGATCTGGTCAACCCAGTGGTGCTGGAACACTGTGCCGCTGCACGGGTGATTACGGTCGGTAAGCGTGGCGGTTGTCGCTCGACACCGCAGGATTTTATCCACCGCCTGATGCTGCGCTACGCGCGCCAGGGTAAGTGTGTGGTGCGGCTCAAGGGCGGCGATCCGTGCATATTCGGGCGGGGTGGCGAAGAGGCGATGTGGTTGCGTGAGCGTGGGGTCGAGGTGGAGTTGGTCAACGGCATCACCGCCGGCCTGGCGGGGGCGACGAATTGCTCGGTGCCCCTCACCTTGCGCGGTGTCAGCCGGGGCGTGACGCTGGTGACGGCGCATACCCAGGACGACAGCAGCCTGAATTGGCGGGCGCTGGCCGAGGGCGGGACGACGTTGGTGGTGTACATGGGCGTGGCGAAGCTGGAGGAAATTCGCGAGCAATTGCTGGAGGGCGGCATGGCGGCGGATATGCCAGTGGCGATGATTGAAAATGCCTCGTTGCCCCAGC
The DNA here is from genome assembly GCF_024655625.1 of Pseudomonas sp. 18.1.10. Classification (NCBI taxonomy): domain Bacteria; kingdom Pseudomonadati; phylum Pseudomonadota; class Gammaproteobacteria; order Pseudomonadales; family Pseudomonadaceae; genus Pseudomonas; species Pseudomonas sp. 18.1.10. Next base: position 22,338 of record NZ_JANLGL010000042.1, on the reverse strand, counting down.
AGCGCGAGTGTCGCAGCACGCTGTTGCGGATGCAGGAGGACGCTCGGGGGTTCGCCTTGAAAAGCCCGGCCATTCTGGTCATCGGCAGGGTTGCCGCCGTCGGGCAAGCCGCCGATGTTGCCGCCGCGGCCAGCGCCTGAAGCAAATTGCAGGCGAAAAAAAGCCCGGCCTAAGCCGGGCTTTTTTCTACCACTCAGTAATTACTGAGCTTGGGCTTCAACCGACGCTTCTACGCGACGGTTAACAGCACGACCAGCTTCAGTTGCGTTGTCAGCAACTGGGCGGGATTCGCCGTAACCTACGGAGGTTACGCGGTTAGCAGCGATGCCATCGGCGTTGACCAGGCGTTGCTTAACAGCGTCAGCACGACGCTGGGACAGCTTCTGGTTGTAAGCGTCTGGACCTACGGAGTCAGTGTGGCCAGCAACTTCTACGTTGGTAGCTGGGTACTGCTTCATGAACTGAGCCAGGTTATCGATATCGGCGTAGCTGTTAGGCTTGACTACGGATTTGTCGAAGTCGAACTTAACGTCCAGCTCAACACGAACAACCTGAGCAACTGGAGCTTCTGGCTCTGGAGTTGGCTCTGGAGCTGGTGCAGGGGTAGGAGCTGGAGCAGCTGCGCCAGCGTTACCGCCGAAGTTTACGCCCAGGCCGACCAGTGCGGAGTAGTCCCACTTGCCGTTGTCCAGACCGTAGTCAGCTTCAACACCGGCACGAGCGTACAGGTTGTTGGTGAAGTAGTACTTCACGCCAGTACCAACGGTAGCGAAGGTAGTTTGATCGCGACCGCTGTGGCCGTCAGCTTTGACGTTGCCACGGCTCTGGTGACCGAAACCACCTTCAACGTATGGACGCAGGCTGTCTACGCCAGCTTGACCGAAGTGATACTGGGCAACCAGGCTGCCGGTATCGCCTTTGATCTTCTGGTTACCAGTACCGTCGTTCGAACGGGTGTGGTTGGTCTTGTCGTAGGACAGGTTCAAGGACAGGTCGTCGGTCAGGAAGTAACCGATGCGAGCGCCAGGATTGAAGCCGTCTTCGATGTGCTTGACGCTATCGTTGTACTGCTTCTTGTAGAACAGCTCGCCTTCAACTGCGCCTTGGCCTTGTGCCAGAACGCCGAAAGAAGTAGCGGCAATAAGAGAACCAATGGCCAAGCCCAAGGTGTTTTTCAGTTTCATCCGTTAAATCCCCATCTGGTGATTGTAAAGCAGTCCCACAAACCGGGGGACAACTCGGCGACAAGTCTAACAGAACTTGCCTACACGTAAGAGATATTTGCCACGCACTAAGTTTCAGTCTCGCCCGCAAATTTCTCACGTAATTTATCTAGAGCACGTTTGTAACGCATTTTTGTAGCACTCAAACCCATGTGCATGATGTCAGCGATTTCCTGAAATTCCAGTTCTGCGACAAATCGTAGCACCAGGATTTCGCGGTCAATCGGGTTCACATACACCAACCAGCGATCGAGTCCAGCCTTGTCCTCGGGTGCCGGCGTCTTTTCTTCAGACGCCTCCTCAAGGGGGTCCAGACTCAAGGCGTCCATCAAGCGACGCTTGCGCCGTTCCTTACGATACTGCGTGATGCACTCGTTGTACGTGATGCTATATAGCCATGTCTTGAACTTCGATTTGCCCTCGAAGTTCTTCAAGCCATACAGCACCTTGAGCATCACTTCCTGACAGACATCATCCGCATCTCTATCGTTCCCTAAATACCTTGAACAAACGTTGAACAGAGTGCGTTGATACCTGCGCATCAATTCTTCGTACGCGCGAGTTACGTGAAACAGCTCCGTGTGCGAGCGCGCGACCAACTCCTCATCAGAGAGCTCACGGGGGTCATAGCGCGTGGACAGCGTTTGGGCTTTATTCAAAACAAGTCGTGCCGACAGTCAGGTCAATGTCCGCTACAGCCCGGTCAGCCGGGTTTGCGGCGGCGTACATTAGCAGGGTTTGCCGGGTTAGCGGCTACTGACCTGCTGTTCAAGGAGGATCCGATTGGACAGCGACACCAGGTCGCCGTCATCGGTCAGCACCGTCGTCTTGACTGTGCCGATCTCCTCGATTTGCCCTTCGACCTCGCCTACACGCACCTGTTGCCCAACCTGATACAACTCACGCACATAGATTCCCGCAAGAATCTGGCCGGCAATTTCCCGGCTTCCCAAGCCCATGGCCAGCGCAACGGCCAGACCAACGGTAATCAAAACGATCACAATCACGTGGTTGAGCAGGTCAGTCTTGACCTCCAACTGGCTGATCGCCACCGAAATACTGATGATAATCACCAGGCCCTGGGCAATTCGCCCCAGGCCGGCGGCATAGTCCAGCCCCACGCCTTCAGCAGCTCCGCGCACCAGGCCATTGGCCAGTTGCGCCAGTAAAACGCCTACCAGCAGTACCAGCGCGCCGCCGAAAACCTTCGGCAAATACAGCGCCAGCATGTCGAGCGTAGCTGAAACTCGCTCAAGGCCAAGGGATTGAGCCGCAGAAACCAGAAAAATCAGCAAAACAAACCAATAGACGATCTTGCCGATCAGTGTCGAGATCGGCACTTGCAGCCCGGCACGCCCCAGCAGCTTGGTCAGGCCGGTGCCTGCCATCAAGCGGTCGAGGCCGAGTTTGGCGAGCAGCTTGGACAGCAGGGTGTCGAGCAGCTTGGCCACGACAAAACCCAGCAATACCAGGACCAGGGCCCCAAACAGGTTGGGAATGAAGTTCGCCACCTTGGTCCACAATGCGGTCATCGCGGTGACCAGGCTCTGGGTCCAGAGATCAAGTTCCATATTCAATCAGCCTTATCAGCAGTGCGAGCAAGAGGTTTACGACGGGAAACCGGTGATACGTGGGCCGAACCGTTGTTCAGGGCCATCATCAACGCCGGCAGCCAACGCCCGAGCAGACCGAACAAATCACCCGCCCCTACCTGACGGTTGGCGGTTTTCAACACGCGGCCCAGGCAGGCGTCGTCGTCACGGTTGGACGGCGAAGCATTGAGCATGTCACGCAAAGACTGTTCGAACGGATCGTGCATAAAGACCTCTCGCAAGTGTTTTAAAAGACGAGGGTTAAATTCTTGGGGTCACATAGGACCCTTCCTACGTTCAGGTCATATTCAGGTCAAACCCAGCGCAATCGTCGAAACAACCACCATTGCCCCAGTGCCACTGACACCATCAACAGGCATGCAATCACAAACCCATAGGGGCTGGCAGAGAACGGAATCCCGCCCACATTGATCCCCAGCAAGCCGGTCAGAAAGCTCATCGGCAGGAAGATCCCGGTGATGATGCCAAAACGGTACATCGTGCGATTCATCCGCACGCTCAAACGCCGGTCTTCGGCTTCCAGCACAAGCCCCACGCGCTCCCGGGTCAATTCAAGCTCTTCCAGGTAGCGGGTCAGGCTGTTGTTCAATTCGTTCCAATAGTCGGCATCGTCGTCGCAGAACCACGGCAATTTGATCCGTGTCAGCTGGGCAAAAATATCCCGCTGCGGCGCGAGGAATCGCTTGAGCCCGGCCGCTCGCCGACGGATCTGCAAAACGCTGCCATGCTCCGGGGTATACCGTTCGTCGGTATCGAGTTTTTCTTCCTCGGCATCGACGATTTCAGACAGGTCGGTGACCAGATCCTGCACTTTATTGGTCAGGTACTGCGCCATATAAAGGATAAGTTCTGACGCCGTTTTAGGACCTTTGCCATCCGCCAATTGCACCAGCAGCTCATCGGTGGCGCGCAACGGCCGCAACCGCAGGGAAATCACGCGACTGGCCGCGGCAAAGATGCGCACCGAGACCATGTCTTCCGGCTCGGCGCCCGGGTTGAGGTTGACCCCTCGCAAAAACAGCAGCAACTCGGCGTCCGGCAACGGCAACAGGCGCGGGCGGGTGTTCTCCTCCAGCAGCAGGTCACAGGCGAATTCGCTCAGGCCACTGGATTTGCGCAGCCAGGTCTGCGTCTGGGGATGGCTGCGATCCCAATGCAGCCACAGGCTTTCCTGGGGCTGCAATTGCAAGTCGTCGAGCTCAGTCCGGGCAATCGAACGCGCACCGCCTTTACCGTCCAGCACCAGGGCATGCACCAGCCCCCATTGCGCGTTTTCTTCCTCGAACATCCTCACCCCATCGGCTATTGCGGTTTATTCAGGCATTTTCAGCGGGCTTGGCGACACGATCACGCCATTGTTGTCGGCGTAGATGTACTCACCCGGGCGGAACGTCACGCCGGCAAACGTGACCACCACGTTGAGGTCGCCGATGCCGCGCTTTTCGGTCTTCATCGGATGGCTGGCCAGCGCCTGCACCCCCAGGTCGGTCTGCGCGATGACATCGACATCACGGATGCAACCGTAGATCACCAGCCCTTCCCAACCATTTTTCGCGGCTTTCTCGGCGATCATGTCACCCAGCAGCGCGCGGCGCAGTGAACCACCACCATCGACCACCAGCACCTTGCCAGCCCCCGGCTGGTCGGCTTGTTCCTTGACCAGCGAGTTATCTTCGAAGCACTTGATGGTGACGATCTCACCACCAAAGGAGTCTCGGCCACCAAAGTTGCTGAACATCGGCTCGACGACCTGCACCAGCTCCGGGTAGGCGTCGCACAGGTCGGGGGTCACGTAATGGTTCATCGAAAAAATTCCTTTCTGTCAAAGAAGTGTCTTTCAAGGAAGTGCCGGTCGAAGCAGGTGGGCAACATCCCACTCGCACCGCCGCAACGCAATAGCCACTGCGCGACTGAATATGACCAGAAGCGTCCAGCGCGTCATATCTTAGCCGTAACCGTAATGGAGCGAAACGCCCGTGGCTGAGCGCTCCATCAAACCTCGGCGACGGTTGCGGCCGAGGCCCCGAACAAAGGTGTGAGCGGGTCCTTCAACCACTGCGCCACCAACGGCCACACTTCAGCTTGCGCCGCCTTGCTGACCAGCATCTCTACGTGGCCGAAATCCCCGCTGAAACCCTGCTGGCGCCCCAGGCACAGGTACTGGCGATGCTCGGAGCCCACCTGCTCGAACAGCTTGCGACAGGCCCAGTCCGGGTCTTGAAGGTCGCCGGCAGCACTGACCGCCAAGAGCGGCACCTCGACATCGGCCAGGCCTTTCCACCAATCATTTTTACCTTCGCCAAAACGTCCAAACAGGCCGTTCCAGCGCATGGCTTCGATCAGCACACCCGCCGGTTCGTCCTCCGGGCCGCGCTTGAACCGTGTGCCGGAAATCTCGCCGAAGCGTTTCAACAGCAAGCGGCCCGTCCACTCCAGCGGCGGCAGTTTCAACGGCCAATGCGTGCGACTGACCTGACAGCCAAACAGTGCCACCGAAGCCGCTGCCGGCGCGCCCAGGTGTTGCCCACCCAGGGCCGCAGCCAAGCTGGTGGCGCCCAACGAATGACCGACCCAATGCGGGATCTGCCCGCTTTGCTCACGCACAAACGCGCCAATCGCCGGCAAATCGTAGCGCGCATAGTCCGCGACACGATTGCGCGCATAGTCATGATTGCGCTTGGACAGGCCATGCCCACGCATTTCCGGGATCCACACATCAAACCCCTGGCGTGCCAGGTGGGCGCCCAGGCCGAGCCCCTTGGGCGAATACCAGAAGCGGCGGTTGGAAAAACTGCCGTGCAACAAAATAACGGGGATGCCCCGGTTTTCCGGGACATCGGCCTGGCCCAAACGGGTAACCGCCAGCTCGACGGTGCCGTCGGGACTGTTACCGGGTTTGAGGCGATAGACATCTTCACTCAGGTCGCCACGACGTTCAGCGCTTATCAGGGCGACGGGAAACAGGTTGCTGCTGCTTTGCATAATGCTCTTGCACAAAAAAGGGCGGCGTCCGCGAGGAGGCCCGCCCTGTACAGATAAGAATGCCGGTCACCCTCAACGAGTGACCGGCACTTTTGACGTACCGACTTTAGGCGGACGCTTGGCCTTCCGCCAGGAAGAACCAGGTTTCCAACACGGAATCGGGGTTCAGCGAGACGCTCTCGATACCCTGTTCCATCAGCCACTTGGCCAGGTCCGGGTGGTCGGAAGGGCCTTGGCCGCAGATGCCGATGTACTTGCCGGCCTTGTTACAGGCCTGGATAGCGTTGGCCAGCAGCTTCTTCACCGCAGGATTACGCTCGTCGAACAGGTGCGCAATGATCCCGGAGTCGCGGTCCAGGCCCAGGGTCAGCTGGGTCAGGTCGTTGGAACCGATGGAGAAACCGTCGAAGAATTCCAGGAACTCTTCGGCCAGGATGGCGTTGGATGGCAGTTCGCACATCATAATCACGCGCAGGCCGTTCTCGCCACGGGACAGGCCGTTCTCAGCCAGCAGGTCCACCACCTGGCTCGCTTCACCCAGGGTGCGCACGAACGGCACCATGATCTCGACGTTGGTCAGGCCCATCTCGTTACGCACGCGCTTGAGGGCGCGGCATTCGAGTTCGAAGCAGTCGCGGAACGCTTCGCTGATGTAACGCGAGGCACCACGGAAACCCAGCATCGGGTTTTCTTCTTCCGGCTCGTAGAGCTTGCCGCCGATCAGGTTGGCGTATTCGTTGGACTTGAAGTCCGACAGGCGCACGATGACCTTTTTCGGGTAGAACGCCGCCGCCAGGGTGCTGATGCCTTCCACCAGCTTCTCGACATAGAAACCCACCGGGTCGTTGTAGCCGGCGATGCGCTTGTCGACGCTTTCCTTGATGTCCAGCGGCAGGCCGTCGTAGTTCAACAGGGCCTTGGGGTGCACGCCGATCATGCGGTTGATGATGAACTCCAGGCGGGCCAGGCCCACGCCGGCGTTCGGCAACTGCGCAAAGTCGAAGGCGCGGTCCGGGTTGCCGACGTTCATCATGATCTTGAACGGCAGGTCGGGCATGGCATCGATGGAGTTTTGCTTGATGTCGAAGCCCAGCTCGCCTTCAAAGATGAAGCCGGTGTCGCCTTCGGCGCAGGAAACAGTCACGCCCTGGCCATCTTTGAGCAGTTGGGTCGCGTTGCCGCAGCCCACGACCGCAGGAATCCCCAGCTCACGGGCGATGATCGCCGCGTGGCAGGTACGCCCGCCACGGTTGGTGACGATGGCGCTGGCGCGTTTCATCACCGGCTCCCAGTCCGGGTCGGTCATGTCGGAGACCAGCACGTCACCGGGCTGGACTTTGTCCATTTCGGACACGTCCTTGATGATCCGCACCTTGCCGGCGCCAATGCGCTGGCCGATGGCACGGCCTTCCACCAGCACGGTGCCGGTTTCTTTCAGCAGGTAGCGTTCCATGACGTTGGCCGAAGTGCGGCTCTTCACGGTTTCCGGGCGAGCCTGCACGATGTACAGCTTGCCGTCGTCGCCATCTTTGGCCCACTCGATGTCCATCGGGCACTTGTAGTGCTTTTCGATAATCATCGCTTGCTTGGCCAATTCGCTGACTTCAGCGTCGGTCAGGCAGAAACGCGCGCGATCAGCCTTGTCGACGTCAACGGTTTTCACCGAACGGCCGGCCTTGGCTTCGTCGCCGTAGATCATCTTGATGGCCTTGCTGCCCAGGTTGCGGCGCAGGATGGCCGGGCGACCGGCTTCAAGGGTGTGCTTGTGGACGTAGAATTCGTCCGGGTTGACCGCGCCTTGTACGACGGTTTCCCCCAGGCCGTAGGCGCCGGTGATAAACACCACGTCACGGAAGCCCGATTCGGTATCGAGGGTGAACATGACGCCGGCGGTGCCGGTTTCCGAACGCACCATGCGCTGCACGCCGGCAGACAGGGCTACCAGCTTGTGGTCGAAACCTTGGTGTACACGGTAGGAAATTGCGCGATCGTTGAACAGCGAGGCGAACACTTCCTTGGCCGCGCGGATCACGTTTTCCACGCCACGGATGTTCAGGAAGGTTTCCTGCTGGCCGGCGAACGAGGCGTCCGGCAAGTCTTCGGCGGTGGCCGAAGAACGCACGGCAACGGCCACGTCCGGGTTGCCAGCCGACAGTTCGGCGAAGGCGGTGCGGATTTCTTCGTTGAGCTTCTCGGGGAACTCGGCGTCCATGATCCATTGACGGATCTGGCTGCCGGTCTTGGCCAGAGCGTTGACGTCATCGACGTCCAGTGCGTCCAGCGCGGCGTGGATCTGAGCGTTGAGGCCGCTCAGTTCGAGGAAATCGCGGTAAGCCTGGGCCGTGGTGGCAAAACCACCCGGCACCGACACACCAGCGCCTGCAAGATTACTGATCATCTCGCCGAGGGATGCGTTCTTGCCCCCCACGTGCTCTACATCATGGACGCCGAGCTTATCGAGGGAAACTACGTACTCTACCAAGGTGATCTCTCCACTAACTGTGTTGGAAAAGCTCAGGACGCCGGCTGCTCAGTAGGAGCTTTCGCCAGCGCTTGTGGCCTGGACCTGGAAAATAAGTGAGAATGCGGCCCACTGCGGGACGGCAAAATCGCGCCTATCATATCCAAGATTCGTCATCAGCTTAAGGCCCAGGGCTCAAATGAAACGATCTGCTTTCTTTATCTCCGACGGCACCGGCATCACCGCCGAAACATTGGGTCAAAGCCTGTTGGCGCAGTTCGAAAACATTACCTTCGCCAAATTCACGCGGCCGTATATCGACAGCGTGGATAAAGCGCGGGCCATGGTACAACAAATCAATCTGGCGGCTGAAAAAGACGGCTTTCGGCCGATCATTTTCGACACCATTGTCAATCAGGACATTCGTGAGATCCTCGCGACTTCCAATGGTTTCATGATCGACATCTTCTCGACGTTCCTCGCGCCGCTGGAACAAGAGCTGAGTGAACACTCCTCGTACTCGGTAGGAAAGTCCCATTCCATTGGGCACAACTCCAACTATATGGAGCGTATCGAGGCGGTGAACTTCGCCCTCGACAACGACGACGGCGCCCGCACGCATTACTACGACAAGGCCGACCTGATCCTGGTGGGCGTATCCCGCTGCGGCAAGACGCCGACCTGCCTGTACATGGCAATGCAATTCGGCATCCGCGCGGCCAACTACCCGCTGACCGAGGACGACATGGAACACCTGACGCTGCCTGCGGCCTTGCGCTCACACCGGCACAAACTGTTCGGCCTGACCATCGACCCGGACCGCCTCACCTCGATCCGCAACGAGCGCAAGCCCAATAGCCGTTATTCCAGCTATGCGCAGTGCGAATTCGAAGTGCGTGAAGTGGAAAATCTGTTCCGTCGCGAGAATATTGCGCATATCAATTCCACGCACTTTTCGGTGGAGGAGATTTCCGCGAAGATTTTGGTGGAGAAGGGTGTGGAGCGTCGGTTCAAGTAGTTGTGTTGCCTGGGCTGGCCTCTTCGCAGGCAAGCCCGCTCCCACATTTTGACCGAGTTCTAACCTTGAAATGCCGTCAAATGTGGGAGCTGGCTTGCCTGCGAAGAACGATAACGCGGTAACCCTGCCTACAACTGAAACCGCCCCCCACCCTGCCCCAGCGCCGTCGCCAACGCATCAAACCCCGCCAACAACAGCTGATCGTCCCCCGATGTATTGCAAACACTCGCCCGAATAAACTGCGGCACCGCCGTCTGCCCTACGGCAAACGCCTCGGCCGTGGCGATCAGGTAATTATTCTGCTTAAGCTCCGCCTCAATTTCCGATGCGCGCCACGGTTCCGGGACTTCGATCCAGAAGTGCGGGCTGTTCAGGTGCGTGCGGTACTCAAGCCCGGTCAACAGCCCCTCGACCAGGGTTTTGCGGCGGCTGATCTCGTGGATCTGCTGACGCAGCAGATACTCCGCCGTGCCGTTTTCGATCCACTGTGTCGCCAGTTCCAGCGTGACCGGTGTGGCCATCCAGCAGGTCGAGCGCAGCGCCGCCGAAATACGGCTGACCAGCGCCGGCGGCGCATGCACATACCCCACCCGCAACCCCGCAGACACCGCCTTGCTCAGGCTGCTGATCAAAATCGTACGCTCGGGCGCGAAATAACTGAGGGGCGGCGGACGATCTTCCACCAACACGCCGTGGGCCTCGTCTTCGAGTATCAGCAGGTTGTGCTCCCGGCACACCCTGGCCAACGCCTCCCGGCGCGAAATCGACAGGACCGCCGTCGTCGGGTTCTGGATGGTCGGTGTGCAATACAACGCCGAAACCCGGTGGTTACGGCAGACTTCCTCCAAGGCCCCCGGCAGCACGCCCTCCTCGTCCATCTCCAGGCCGATCAAGCGCACGCCCAGCATACGGGCTGCGGTAATCAACCCCGGGTACGTCAATTGTTCGGTGACCACCGTATCGCCCGCGCGCAGCAACGCCATCATCGCGCAGAGCAAACCATGCTGGCCGCCGTTGACGCAGATGACCTGCTCGGGAATCGGATGGAAGTCACGCTGCACCAGCCATTGCGCGCCGGCTTCGCGGTAGCGCGGCAGGCCGGCATCGGGCGTGTACGCACTGATGTCCTGGAGGAACTTGGCGCTGGTGGCCAGGGTTTGCAGGCTCTGGGCGAGGAACGTCGTCTCCTGCCCGGGGATATGCATGTTGCGGCTCATGTCGAAGTATTGGCGCGGCTCTTCGCTGAAGTTGCGAAAGCCTTCATCACGCTGGCGCTCCATCCCACGCTTGCGCACGAACGTGCCGTCCCCCACCCGCGCCACGACCAACCCCAGGCGTTCCAGTTCGCCGTAGGCCCGGCTGATGGTGCCGATGGTCACCCCAAGATTGTCGGAAAGCACCCGATGGGGCGGTAGCTTCCGTCCTGGTTCAATCAGCCCTTCGAGGATGCCCCGTTCCATGACATCGGACAGGCGCTTGTACTTCACGCCCTGCCCGCTGGACAACCCCTCACGCATAATTGACACCATGTCAATATTTGTTTTGACAGCCATCTTTCGCCCTAATAGTGTGCTTTTACGGGTTCAATCGCCGAATTTAATAACTCATTACAAGTTCAATATAGAGTTCAATTCCGGCTCAGGGAAGCAATAAACGATGCCAATGTCCGCCGTTCTCGAAAACGCTGAAAAAACCAAATCCCAGAAACAGTGGTTGGCCGGCCTGGTCACCAGCCTGATGTTTCTCATCGTGTGCCTGAGCTGGGGCACCACCTGGCTGGGGATCAAGATCGCCGTGGAGAGTGTGCCGCCGCTGACCTCCGCGGGCCTGCGCTTCCTGATCGCCTTTCCGCTGTTCCTGTGTTTTGCCATGGTGCGCCGCGAGCCGATCCTGTTCCCCCGGGAAAGCCGCTGGTTCTTTGTGTTCGTGACCCTTTCCTACTTCAGCGTTCCCTATTACCTGCTCAACTACGGCGAAATGCATGTGTCGTCCGGCCTGACCGCCCTGCTGTTCAGTTGCATGCCGGTGTTCATCCTGATTTTCTCCGCGCTGTTCCTGCGCGAGCGCATCTACTTCTCCCAGGTGGTCGGCATCGGTATCGGTTTCGGCAGCCTCTACATGATTATCAAGAGCCAGGGCCTGCACCTGGACCACGCCGAGTTCTTCGGGGTGCTGGCGATTCTGACCGCCGCGATCATGCACGCCTTGTGCTACGTCATTACCAAGCAAAAAGGCAGCGCCATCAGCGTGATTACCTACAACACCCTGCCCATCGGCATTGCCGGGCTGATGCTGTTCGTGGCCGGGCTGTGGTTTGAAACCCCCAGCTTCGACAGCATCACCCTGCGCTCCTGGAGTGCGCTGTTCTATCTCGGGCTGGTCGCCTCGGTCGGCGGCTTCATCGTGTACTTCATGCTGCTCAAGCGCCTGAGCCCGATCATCCTGTCGTTCGTGTTCATCATCTTCCCGGTGTTCGCGGTAATCATCGGCGCCTGGTACGAAGGCGTGGCGATTTCCCGCGACCTGATGCTGTATTCGGCCATCCTGCTGGCCGGTTTTGCGATCACCAAGCTGCCGGTTGAAAAACTCCTGGCCAAGAAAAAATGACCTTCAACAGACGCGAGAGAAACATGGACGTCCTCCGCCCCAATGCCCTGGAACAGATCTACGCCCACGCCAGCCGCAGCTATCCTGAGGAATGCTGTGGTTTCGTCTTCGCCGACGGCAGTGTGCATCTGGGCAGCAATATCCAGAACGAGCTGCACCGAAAGAACCCCGAGATCTACCCACGCACCGCCGCCAACGGCTACACCTTCTCGGTGGCCGACACCCTGCTGCTGAACAAGGCGTTTCGCAGCGACAACCCGGTGGTGGTGATCTATCACTCCCACCCCGACGTCGGCGCCTACTTCAGCGACGAAGACCAGGACAAGGCGCTATTCATGGGCGAACCGATCTTCCCCGTGAGCTACCTGGTGGTCGATGTTCGCCAGGGCCAGGCCCTGTGTTCAAAGCTGTTTGCCTGGGATGGCAAGCATTTCGCCCTTAACCCTTTCAACGACCTGCACACGGAGTTGTCCATGAACGCTGTCTCTTTCCCCGACATTCTGGTTCGCGTGGCCAAGCTGCCAGAATCGACCCTTGAGGGCACCGGATCGACATTGCGCGAAGTCATTGAAAACCTCTGTAACAGCCACCCGCAGTTGCGCCCGCACCTGTTCCACGAAAAGAACAACCAGCTCAAGGAACACTTCCTGTTTACTGCGGAGGAAGAGCTGATCGGCGCCGACGATCCACTCCCAGGGAAAGCCCGGATCGAAGTGTTGCTCGCCACTTCGGGCGGCATGGATGTGCAGACGTTGAGCAATGAAGAAGTGCAACGTTACGTGCGCCATATCACCCTGCCCGGCGTCGGCCGCGAAGGCCAGTTGAACCTGAAGAAAGCCAAGGTACTTATCATCGGCACCGGCGGCCTGGGCTCGCCCATCAGCCTCTATCTCGCGGCGGCCGGCGTCGGCACCCTGGGGCTGGTGGATTTCGACGTGGTGGAAAGCAGCAACCTGCAACGCCAGATCGTCCACGGCAACAGCACATTGGGCATGCCCAAGGTCGAGTCCGCCAAGCAGCGCCTGCAAGACCTCAACCGCCATATCCAGATCAACGCCCACGACACCGCCCTGAATGCCGACAACGCCCTCGAACTGGTGGGCGCCTACGACCTGGTGATCGACGGCACCGACAATTTCGACACCCGCTACCGGGTCAACGACGCCTGCGTCCAGCTGGGCAAACCCTTGGTGTACGGCGCCATCTACCGCTTCGACGGGCAGATCAGCGTGCTCAACTATAAAGGTGGGCCGTGCTACCGCTGCCTGTTCCCCCAGGCGCCGCCCGCCGAGCTGGCGCCCAACTGCAGCGCCGGCGGGGTGATTGGCGTGCTGCCGGGCGTGGTCGGGATGATCCAGGCCACCGAGGCGATCAAGTTGCTGATCGGCATCGGCGAACCCTTGTCCGGTCGCCTGATGCGCTTCGATGCGCTGGCGATGAAATTCAGCGAGATCCGCTTCAAGCGTCGCGCCGACTGCCCGTGCTGCTCGGACCTGCGCCAGAGCGTAACCCAGGCACCGGCGGTCTGCGCCGACGCCGTGCCCGGCGCGCCATCGCTGGCCGCCGAACGCTACATCAAGCCGCGCGTGCTCAAGCAACTGCTCGAACATCCCCGCAGCGCCGACGTACTGCTGGACGTGCGCGACGCCAGCGAGCTGGAAGTGTGCAAATTGCCAGGCGTGGTGCACATCCCCCTGGCCGAACTGGATGGGCAACTCGACAGCCTCAGCCGCGACAACACCCACTACCTGATCTGTTATGCCGGCACCCGCGCCGAGCAAGCGGCCACCACCCTGCTGGCGGCCGGCTTCGCCAACACCAAAGTGTTGCAGGGTGGCATGAAGCATTGGGTGCGCGACGTCGAACCCGACATGCCGTTGTATTGAGCCGGGGGCTGACTGATGCTGCATAACTCCATTCTCGACGTCATCGGCCATACGCCGATTGTGCGCCTGGCGCAGTTTTCCGAAGACCTCGGCATCGAGGTCTACGCCAAGCTCGAATCCCTCAACCCCGGCGGCAGCCACAAGGCGCGCATCGCCCTGGGCATGATCCTCGACGCCGAGCGCCGTGGCGTGCTGATCCGTGACGCCGGGCAAACCATCATCGAGCCCAGCGGCGGCAACACCGGCATTGGCCTGGTGATGGCGGGCAACGTGCTGGGCTACAAAGTGGTGCTGGTGATCCCCGACAACTACAGCCCCGAAAAGCAAAAGCTGCTGCGTCTCTACGGCGCCAAGGTGGTGCTGTCGGACAGTCGCCTGGGCAACAATTCCCACGGCGAAAAGTGCCTGGAACTGCAACTGGAAAACCCCAGCTACGTGATGCTCAACCAGCAACGCAATGGCGCCAACCCGCAAACCCACCGCGACACCACCGCCCCCGAGATCCTGCGCGCCTTTGGTGAGCGGCGTGCGGACTACTTTGTCAGCGGCATCGGCACCGGTGGCCACATCACCGGCATCGGCGAAACCCTCAAGGCCGCCTGGCCGGCGATGCGCGTCATGGGCGTGGAGCCGGAAGAGTGCGACCTGCTGAAAAACCAGCACGCACCGCACCATATCCAGGGCCTGTCGATCGGCCTGATCCCGAGCATCCTCAACCTGGATGTGCTGGACGGCATGCTCAAGGTGTCGCGCCAGGAGTGCATCGACATGATGAAACGCATCATGCGCACGGATGCCATCAGCCTGGGCCTGTCCTCGGCCGCCAACATGGTCGCCATCGCCCGGCTTGCCCCGGAGCTGCCGCCCGAAACAGTGGTACTGACCATGGTCTACGACAATGCCGACAGCTACCTGCCCAGTTTCGAATAAGCGGTTTCCCAACCATCCAGAATGCGGGGGTGCCTCCATGGGGGGCTTTATTGACATGCAACAGCTGCACGATGAGTTGCTCACCCACCTCATCAAGACCCTGACGCCTGCGCAGATGAAGCAGCTGGAACCGCACCTGGCGCCTTTGGTGCAGAACGCCGCCCAGGCCGTGGCCGAAGACTTGATCGCCTACGCCTACCGTGACCCGGCGTCGCGGGGGCGCGGTGAACTGATCCTGGAGTCCTACGCCTCGTTCAAGGCGGTGCTGTTCTATCGCCTGGCGCACTTGGTGTGGAACTTCCCCGACCAGGTCAACGGCGTGTTTTCGCGCATGGCCCTCAAGCTCAGCAACCAGGGCAAGATCCTCTCCGGCGCCGAGATCCACCCGGCGGCGCGTATCGGCCGGCGCTTTGTGCTGGACCACGGCTACGGCACGGTGATCGGCGAAACCTGCGAGATCGGCAACGACTGCTACATCCTCTGCGGCGTGACCCTCGGTGCCCGTGGCATCGCCAACAACCCGGACGGCAAGCGCCACCCGCGCCTGGGCAACAACGTCGAGATCGGCTCCGGCGCGCGCGTGCTGGGCTATGTGCTGATCGGCGACAACGTGTTTATCAGCCCGTCCTGCGTGATAACCCAGGACGTGCCAGCGGGCACCAAGGTCAAGGTGGTCAATCAGGTGCAGCTGCAAAAAAACGACGAGTCCGAGCACAGCAATTACCTCGGCGCCTTTGCCCTCGACGAGCGTCTGCACGTGGTCGGCGAAATCAACGCCAACCACAAGGTCACGGTGCTGGACGCCGACTTTCACCCCTTGCAGGGCTTGATGCTGGAGCCGACGGTGAAAGAGCGCCACCACCTGCAATTTCGCCTGCACCGCATTGAAGCCGATAGCCACCTGCCGCGCCTGCCGCTGAACCTGAAGGTCTGCGGCCCGGAGTTTGAAATCACCCTGCTTTCCCCCCCTGGCCTGAGTGCAATGGTGCGTCACTTGTTGCAAACCAGCCCTTTGAACGTTGGAGGTTGAACATGTCCGTGCACACCATGGAAACCCTGGCGCTGTTCGACAGCGCGCCCTACCAGAATGCGTTCAGCGCTCGGGTCATCGCCGTCAGCGAACACGGCATCGCCCTGGAGCACACCCTGTTCTACCCCACGGGCGGCGGGCAGCCGGGCGACACCGGCCACTTCACCCTGGCCGATGGCACGCGGGTCGAGGTCGTCGGCACCGTGCGCGACCCGGTGCTGCGCTCGATCATCTGGCACCAGGTGGAACACTGTCCCGAACAATTGACCTCGGGCGTGCAGGTTGACGCCGGCCTCGATTGGGAGCGGCGCTACCAGCACATGAAGATGCACACCTGCCTGCACCTGTTGTGCTCGATCATCGACGCCCCTGTGACCGGTTGCAGCATCAGCGCCGACAAAGGTCGCCTGGATTTCGACCTGCCGGAAATGACCCTCGACAAGGACAGCATCACCCGCGACCTCAATGCGCTGATCGAACAGGCCCACACGGTGAAGGCCCTGTCGATGCCCGCCTCGGAGTATTCGACCCTGCTGCAAATCACCCGCACCCAGGCGGTTGCGCCGCCGGTGGTGCAAGGCTCGGTGCGCATCATTGAAATTGCCGGGGTGGATATCCAACCGTGCGGCGGCACCCATGTAATCAACACCGAGGAAATCGGCCGGGTGTTTTGCGAAAAGATCGAGAAGAAGAGCAAGCACAACCGCCGGGTCATCCTGCGCTTTGAATAACCCTCAAGCGCCCGGGGAGCCAATGCCCCAGCCGCTTTTCGTACAGCGAACTGACAGGAAATTTATCCGCTTGTAACATTCAGAAACGTATCATCCCACCAGCAGCCATCGTCCTGATGCGCTGCTACCTGCATCTCCGAGAAAGCGCAGCCGCCCGTTCTCGGAGGAGCTTTCGCATAGAAGCTAAGCTCACCCCATCGCCACCGCTGAACCTGAACGCAGCAGGAATGACTGCCTATGAATAAAGTGCTGCGTCACTACATACCAGCCTCCACCTTGCGCTTGCTGCCCAATCGCTGGGACCTGGTCGCCCTGCCGCTGGTGATCGGCTTTCTGCTGTTTTTTTCCATCACCGCACGGGAAACCTGGGCGCCCATCGACACGTTGCAGAGCGAGGTTATCTCCCTCGACCCGGCCAACCTGCCGGAATACGCCATGCGCACCACCTTGCGCATGCTCGCGGCGATGGTGGCAGCGCTGGTGTTCACCTTTCTCTACGGCACCCTGGCGGCAAAAAGCCGGCGCGCCGAAAAACTCCTGGTGCCGGTGCTCGACATCCTGCAATCGGTGCCGGTGCTCGGCTACATCTCGTTTACGGTGACCTTCTTCCTGCTGCTGTTTCCCGGCCGTGTGCTCGGCGCCGAGTTCGCGGCGATTTTTGCGATCTTCACCAGCCAGGCCTGGAACATGACGTTCAGCTTCTACCAGTCGCTGCGCATGCTGCCCCATGACCTGGTGGAAGTGTCCACCAACCTGCGGCTGTCGGGCTGGCAACGTTTCTGGAAGCTCGACGTGCCCTTCGCCATGCCCGGCCTGGTGTGGAACATGATGATGAGCATGTCCGGCGGCTGGTTTTTTGTGGTCGCTTCCGAGGCCATCACCGTGGGCGACAAGACCATCACCTTGCCCGGCGTGGGTTCGTACCTGGCCCTGGCCATCGCGCAGAAAGACCTGCATGCGGTGGGGTACGTGATCCTCGCGATGATCGCGGTGATCCTGATCTACGACCAGTTCCTGTTCCGCCCGCTGGTGGCCTGGGCCGACAAATTCCGCATGGAAACCACCGCTTCCCAGGGCGCCGCGCCGCAATCCTGGGTGTTGAACCTGATCCAACGCACGCGCATGGTCCAGCGCATCCTGCGCCCCATCACCCGCAGCATCAGCCGTATCGGCAACAAACGCTTCAGCCTGGCCGGTGGTGCGCTCAAGGCGTTGCCAACGGAATCACCGGCGGCCTCCAAAGTGATCGATTGGCTGTGGGGCACGCTGATTGCCGCGCTGACCGCCTACGCGCTGTACCACATCGTGCAGTACGTCGGCACCGAAGTGACCTTCGCCGAGGTCGGCCACGTCTTCGTGCTCGGTTTGATTACCCTGCTGCGGGTGACGGGCTTGATCCTGATTGCCTCGCTGATCTGGGTGCCGCTGGGGGTGATGATCGGCCTGCGCCCGCGCCTGGCGCAAAAGATCCAGCCCGTGGCGCAGTTCCTCGCGGCGTTCCCGGCGAACCTGCTGTTCCCGGTGTTTGTCATCGTGATCCTGCATTACCACCTCAACCCGGACATCTGGCTCAGCCCGCTGATCGTGCTCGGCACCCAGTGGTACATCCTGTTCAACGTGGTGGCCGGTGCCAGCGCGTTTCCCAATGACTACAAGGAAGCCGCGGCCAACTTCCGCATTCGCGGCTGGTTGTGGTGGCGCAAGGTGATGCTGCCGGGGATTTTCCCCTACTACGTCACCGGTGCGATTACCGCCTCCGGTGGCGCATGGAACGCCAGCATCGTTTCCGAGTACGTGTCCTGGGGCCAGGACAACGTGGTCGCCCACGGCCTTGGCGCCTACATCGCACAAACCACCGCTGCCGGCGACTTCCCGAAGATCGCCCTGGGCGTGGTGGTGATGTCGATCTTTGTGGTGGCCTTCAACCGCGCGGTCTGGCGCCCGATGTACGCCCTGGCGGAAAACAAACTGCGTCTGAATTGAGGGGGATGCACCCAGATGACTACCACGACCGAACACACCACCGACACCCCGCAAATCTATTCGCTGAAAAATGTGAACCGGGTGTTCGGCAAAGGCAAAGATGAACTGCACGTGCTCAGCGGCGTCGACCTGAGCCTGCACGAAGGCGAGATCGTCGGCATGCTCGGGCGCTCCGGCTCCGGCAAATCCACCCTGCTGCGCATCATTGCCGGGCTGATCCAGCCGTCGTCGGGCGAAGTGCACTACCACGGCGTACCGCTGACCGGCCCGGCCGAAGGCGTGGCCATGGTGTTCCAGACCTTCGCCCTGTTCCCTTGGCTGACGGTGTTGGAAAACGTCGAAGCGGGCCTGCAAGCCTTGCAGGTCGAACGCAAGGAAACCCGCCGGCGCGCCCTCGCCGCCATCGACCTGATCGGCCTGGACGGCTTTGAAAACGCCTACCCCCGCGAGCTGTCCGGCGGCATGCGCCAGCGCGTCGGGTTTGCCCGTGGCCTGGTGGTCAACCCGACCCTGCTGCTGATGGACGAACCCTTCTCTGCCCTTGACGTGCTCACCGCCGAAACCCTGCGCACCGACTTGCTGGACCTGTGGAGTGGCAAGCAACTGCCGATCAAATCGATCCTGATCGTGACCCACAACATCGAAGAAGCGGTGCTGATGTGCGACCGCATCCTCGTGCTGTCCTCCAACCCCGGCCGTGTGGTCGCCGAGATCAAGGTGCCGTTTGCCCACCCGCGCAACCGGCTGGACCCGACCTTCCGGCAAATGGTCGATGACATCTATGCGCTGATGACCGACCGGCGCAGCGCCGATGCCAGCGCCGGCAAGCCCGAGTTGAAAATGAGCAGCCTGCTGCCGGAAGTCTCCACCAACCTGATGGCCGGCCTGATCGAAACCCTCGCCGCCGAGCCCTACAACGGCCACGCCGGCTTGCCCACCGTGGCCGAGCGGCGCTTGCTGGAAGTCGATGACCTGTTTCCCGTGGCGGAAATGCTCGAGCACCTGGGCTTCGCCGAACTCAAGGGCGCTGACATCACCCTCACCGACGCCGGCAAGTTGTTTGCCGACTACGGCACCCAGGAGCGCAAGACGCTGTTCGCCGAGCACCTGATCCAGCACGTACCGCTGGCCGCGCGCATTCACCAGGTGCTGCTCGAACGCAGCGGGCACCGCGCGCCACGGGTGCGTTTCGAGCAGGAGCTGGAGGACTCGATGACCGAGGCGTTCGTGGAGAAAACCCTGGAAAGCGTGGTGGCGTGGGGGCGGTATGCGGAGATTTTCTCGTATGACGACCACACCGAGACATTCAGCCTGGAAGATGTTGAAGGCAGCCTGTAAGCCCTGCGCGTTGAATAAACCACACCTAAAGAAATGTGGGAGCTGGCTCCCACATTGACTGTAGCGTTGCCCACCTGAAAACCACGATCACAAGCCTTGTTGACTGGCGATGGCTCCCCCGCGCTTGAGCGCCCGGTTCAACACACGCCGCGTGAAGGTGCGGGCGGGCTGTTGGGTTAAGCGCTGAGACCGTCGACGAACTGGTCGATTTTGCGCAGCATCACCTCTCTGTCCTGGTGCCCGAACCGATCATCCAACGCACTCAAGCGTGAGAGCGGCGTCGGGCTGTGTTGTACAGACCTGACATCGCCGACGAACGAGTCAACGTTGCCCGCTATCACCTCTCTGTCCGGGAGTCTGACCCCCTCATTCAACCCACTCAAGCGTGAGAGCGGCGTCGGGCTGTTGGGTACAGCCCTGATATCGCCGGCCAGCTGGCCTACGCCATCGTGCATCAGGCTGCCTCCCCGTGGGGTGGACCCGTCGACGCTAGACAGCGGCATTGGGTTTTGCAAACCCGCATGGGTTGCAAACAGCCCGCGCGGTAGTGACGCCATCGTCCCCTGAGGCAGCGCTGGACCTGACACGGTCAGGTGCCCGGAGCGGGCCTGGGCACTGTCTGCGTACCGGATGGGCGCAGGGGGCGCAGACAAATCAATACTGGCGTAGTGAGGCGCATAAGCCTGTGGATGTGTGCAAATCATTGGAGTACCTCTTCAGATTCAAGGTTTGGCTCGGGGAGCACTTGGCGGGCGACCGGTAACCACCGGTCGCCTGACTATCTGATTGGCATTTATCCGAAAACGGTTCCGCAAATGTAGGAAGCGTGAACCGCCGAGTCTTCAGGCTTTAAGCCTGGCCCTTGCGCAGCCTGTTCACACCACCCACAGATCGACAAAACGGTTCACCGGCGTGGCCTCAAGCTTCGCCTGATCCTTGCACAACGCAAAAATCTCCCCGCTGCGCTGCGCGGTAAACCGCGTGGCCAGGTTGGCCTTGAACTTGTCTTCCAGCAACGGAATGCCCTCCACCCGGCGCCGACGATGGCCGATCGGGTATTCCACCGCCACTTGCTCGGTGCTGGAGCCGTCCGTGAAAAACACCTGCACGGCGTTGGCAATCGAGCGCTTGTCCGCTTCCAGGTATTCGCGGCTGTAGCGCGGGTCTTCGACGATGACCATCTTGTCGCGCAACGCGTCGATGATCGGGTGCGCAGCGTGGAACTCATCCTCGTACTGCTCGGCCACCAGGTTGCCGAACGCCAGCGGCACGGCGGTCATGTATTGCAGGCAGTGGTCACGGTCGGCGGCGTTGGCCAGTTGGCCGACCTTGGAGATGATGCGGATCGCCGACTCATGGGTGGTGATTACGATGCGCTCGATTTCATGCAGGCGATCCTTGACCAACGGGTGCAAGGTCACGGCGGCTTCGCAGGCGGTTTGCGCGTGGAATTCAGCGGGAAAGCTGATCTTGAACAGCACGTTTTCCATCACGTAGGTGCCGTAGGGCTGGGACAGGCTGAAGGCGCGCTTGTCCTCGGGCTTGAGGGCCAGGTCCTTGTTGGTGTGGCTGAACAGCACGTCGTAGAACCCCCATTGCGGCGCACTCAAGACGCCGGGGATGCCCATTTCGCCACGCAGGGCGATGTCGGCCAGGCGCACGCCGCGACTCGACGCATCCCCCGCCGCCCACGATTTGCGCGAGCCGGCATTCGGCGCATGGCGGTAGGTGCGCAGCGCTTGGCCATCGACAAAGGCATGGGACAACGCCGCCAGCAGTTGCTCGCGATTGGCGCCCATCAGCTTGGCGGTCACGGCGGTGGAGGCGATTTTCACCAGCAACACGTGGTCAAGGCCGACACGGTTGAAGGCGTTTTCCAGGGCAATCACGCCCTGGATTTCGTGGGCCATAATCATCGCGTCCAGCACCGCGCGCACGGTCAGTGGCGCATCGCCTTGAGCTACGCGTTTTTGCGAAAGATGGTCGGCCACGGCGAGGATGCCACCGAGGTTATCCGAAGGGTGGCCCCATTCGGCGGCGAGCCAGGTGTCGTTGTAGTCGAGCCAACGCACGATGCAGCCGATGTCCCAGGCCGCCTTGACCGGGTCGAGCCGGAACGAAGTACCCGGCACCCGTGCGCCGAACGGCACCACCGTGCCTTCGACAATCGGCCCCAGGTGCTTGGTGCATTCGGGAAAACGCAGGGCCAGCAGGCCGCAACCCAGGGTGTCCATCAGGCAGTTGCGGGCGGTGTCCAGCGCGGCCGGGGAGTCGATCCGGTAGTTGAGGACGTAGTCGGCGATGTCCTGCAAGACCTGGTCGTAGTCGGGGCGGTTGTTCTGGTCGACGTTGGCGCTCATGGCAGTACTCCAAGAATGGGTTGGGGTTGGTCCTCGGGCTTACGGTTAATCGGGTTTTGGCCGGTCTGGTTGCCAGCCTTGGAATAGAGATCCCTTGTGGGAGCGGGCTTGTGTGGGAGCGGGCTTGCTCGCGAAAGCGGTGGGTCAGTGAATACATATTTGACTGATACACCTGT
>NZ_JANLGL010000429.1:0-2076 GCF_024655625.1 Pseudomonas sp. 18.1.10 | reverse complement strand
GCATTCGCGAGCAAGCCCGCTCCCACACAAGCCCGCTCCCACATTGGATTTGTGTTGTGGCTTCAGCCGCGCAAGGCCTTGAGCTTGGCGATCACACTCTCTGCCGTCTGCTCACCCATCATCTGCTCGCGCACCTTGCCCTTGTCATCAATGATGTAGGTCACCGGCAACGCTTCACTGCGCGGAATATCAAAGATCCCTTCCGGGTTCTGCGCCAGCACGGTGAACTTGATCCCCAGCTTCTCGCTGGCCGCCTTCAATTCCTCGCCCTGCACATTGTCGAAGTTGACCCCGAACACCCCGACGTTCTGCCCTTTCAACTGGTCCGCCAGCGCGTTCAGCTCGGGGATTTCCGTGCGGCACGGGCCACACCATTCGGCCCAGTAATTGACCACTACCCATTGTTTGTCCAGGCGCTCGGCCGGGACTTTCTGGCCGTATTGGTCAACGCCGTAATCGTTGCCGCAGCCGCTGAGCAGCAGGGTTGTGATGATCGCCAATGCACCGATCAGTCGATTTGTCATGGGGTAATCCTTCGCAAAAATGAACGTTGGCTGCGACCTATCGCCTCTTACGGTTTAAGGACGGGACGCCGCGCGGGTAGAATACCCGCCACCTTACGCAAGATGCGACCCGCACATGACCGATCTGACGCTTTATCACAACCCGCGCTGCTCGAAATCCCGCGGTGCGCTAGAACTGCTCGAAGCCCGCGGCCTCACCCCGACGGTGGTGCGCTACCTGGAAACGCCGCTGGACGCCGCACAGTTAAAGGCCTTGCTTGCCAAGATGGGTCTCAGCGCGCGCCAACTGCTGCGCACCGGTGAAGAGGAATACAAGGCCCTCAACCTCGCCGACGCCAGCCTCAGCGAAGCGCAACTGCTCGCCGCCATCGCCGCGCACCCCAAGTTGATGGAACGCCCGATCCTCGAAACCGCCGACAAGGCCATCATTGGCCGTCCGCCAGAAAACGTGCTGGAGATCCTGCCGTGACTGCGCCGTATGTGCTGGTGTTGTATTACAGCCGCCATGGCTCGGTCAGCGAAATGGCCCGGCAGATCGCCCGGGGCATCGAGCAAGGCGGCATGGAAGCGCGCCTGCGCACCGTGCCGGCGATCTCCACCGAGTGCGAAGCCGTGGCGCCGAGCATCCCCGACGAAGGCGCGCTGTATGCCAGCCTCGATGACCTGAAGCACTGCTCGGGCCTGGCCCTGGGCAGCCCGACGCGCTTCGGCAACATGGCCGCGCCGCTCAAGTACTTTATCGACGGCACCAGCAACCTGTGGCTGACCGGCGCCCTCGTCGGCAAGCCGGCCGGGGTGTTCACCTCCACCGCCAGCCTGCACGGCGGCCAGGAAACCACGCTGATGTCGATGCTGCTGCCGTTGCTGCACCACGGCATGCTGATCACCGGCCTGCCCTACAGCGAACAGGCGCTGCTCGATACCCAGGGTGGCGGCACGCCCTACGGCGCCAGCCACCACGCAGGGCCGGACGGCAAGCGCCTGCTCGATCAACATGAAATCGCCCTGTGCCGCGCCCTCGGCCTGCGCCTGGCGAACACCGCGACGCTGCTGGAGGCCGGTCGTGGCCAAAAAGCCTAAAGTCCTGCCGCCCCAGGCGTGGCTGGAGCCACGGGTCAAGATCGCACGCGCATTGAGCCTGCTGGCGTTCTTTGGCCTGGTGGGTTTGCTGTGCGGGTATTACCTGTTCGTCGCCGACCTGCACGGCGCACGGCCGTGGGTGATCCTGCTGATCGAGCTGGTGCCGCTGCTGTTGCTCGCGCCGGGGATGCTGCTGGGCAGCGCACGGGGGCATTCGTGGATGTGCTTTGCGGTGAACCTGTATTTCATCAAGGGCGCGCTGGCGGCATATGACCCGAACCGGCAGTGGTTTGGGGTGCTGGAGATGGTGGCGAGTCTGGCGGTGTTTTGTACGGCGTTGTTGTATGTGCGGTGGCGGCATCAGTTGAATCGGCGGTTGGCTGAGGCCTGATCGCGCTGTAGCGCCTGACCGGCCGCCTTCGCGAGCAAGCCCGCTCCCACATTTGACTGCATTCCAAAGTTGGAACTCGGT
>NZ_JANLGL010000428.1:0-2099 GCF_024655625.1 Pseudomonas sp. 18.1.10 | reverse complement strand
GACTGACACTCCGTATTCGCGAGCAAGCCCGCTCCCACACAAGCCCGCTCCCACAAGGGTTATGTATTTTCAGATGGTAAATCGCAGGGAGCATTTTTTATGCGCGTGATTCTTTTCAGCAGCCAAACCTACGACCGCGACAGTTTCCTCGGCGAGCCTCTACCGCCCGGCCTGGAGCTGCAATTCCAACCCGCGCGCCTCAACCTCGACACCGTGGCCCTGGCCGAGCACCACGAAGTGGTCTGCCCGTTTATCAACGACGACCTCAGCGCCACGGTGCTGGAACACCTGGCCAAAGGCGGCACGCGCCTGATCGCCCTGCGCTCGGCCGGTTACAACCACGTGGACCTGGCCGCCGCCAAGCGCCTGGGCCTGACCATCGTGCGCGTCCCCGCCTATTCGCCGCACGCCGTGGCCGAGCATGCGGTGGCGCTGATCCTCGCGCTCAACCGCCGCCTGCACCGCGCCTACAACCGCACCCGCGATGGCGATTTCAGCCTGCACGGCCTCACCGGCTTCGACCTGGTGGGCAAGACCGTCGGCGTGGTTGGCACCGGGCAGATCGGCGCCACCTTCGCCAAGATCATGGCCGGTTTTGGCTGCCAGTTGCTCGCCTACGACCCGTTCCCCAACCCGCAGGTGCTGGCCCTCGGCGCGCGCTACGTGAGCCTGCCCGAGCTGCTTGCGCAGGCGCAGATCATCAGCCTGCACTGCCCGCTCACCGCCGACAGCAAACACCTGATAAACGCCGACTCCCTGGCGCATATGCAACCCGGCGCGATGCTAATCAACACCGGACGTGGCGGCCTGGTGGATACGCCAGCGCTGATCGAAGCGCTCAAGGACGGCCAGCTTGGCTACCTGGGGCTGGATGTGTACGAAGAAGAAGCGCAATTATTCTTCGAAGACCGCTCCGACCTGCCCCTGCAAGACGACGTGCTGGCCCGCCTGCTGACCTTCCCCAACGTGATCGTCACCGCGCACCAGGCGTTCCTGACCCGCGAAGCCCTGGGCGCCATCGCCGGCACCACCCTGGCCAACATTGCCGCCTGGGCCGAAGGCCGCACACAGAACCTGGTCGATGGATGATCGGCGGTCACATACCAGGCCCATGATGGGCCGGCACCCGTGATAGGATGCCGCGCCTATTTGGAGGATCCATGGCCGAACACGATTTCCGCTTCAGCTTGCTGAGCCCGCAACACACCCTGATCGAATGCCGCGCCCTGGTGCCGGGCCGTTACCAAGTCACCGGCAACGGTGGCGCGATCAAGCACGGCGACGTGTTGATCGTCACCCTGCGCGGCAGCAAAACCCTGTCGATGCGCCTGACCGTCGAGGGCGACGCACGTTATTCCATCCGCCCGGCGGGCCAATGGGTCGCCATGGCCCAGGGGCCGAAATTCGGCGAGCTGGAGATTCACACCTGGAAGGTCAACTGCGACAGCTGCGACAGCGTGCTGGAGTTTGAATTCGCCGTCGAAACCAAGCTGAGCAAAGAGCCGCTGCAACCGGCCGCCAACGCGCGGATCAAGGAGTTGGGCTGGGCCAGCGAAGGCAACAAGCACCGCTGCCCGAAATGCCAGCAGGCCGCGCAATGAAAGGCCTGCTTCTGCTCGCCGCCGCGGGTGCGGCCCTGACGGGTTGTGCCGGCGATACCGTCAAGCTCAAGCAGGATCACAGCTACGTGGTGGAATGGATTGGTGAACGGCCGCTGATGGATTACGCGCACCTGACCGTCACCCTCGGTGCGGATGGTCGCGCCTACGGCAATGGCGGCTGCAACCACTGGTTTGCACCGTACACCGTCGACGGCGAAAAGCTCAGCTTCGGCCAGATCGGCAGCACCCGCAAACTCTGCGCCGAAGCCTTGATGGAGCAGGAACACCGCTTCTTCCAGGCCCTGCAAGGCGTGCAGCGCTGGGACATCTCGCCGATCGAGCAGACACGTTTCTGGCCGGCTGAAGGCAAGCCGATTCGCTTGTGGCTTGAAGAGGGCTGACAGCACCCATCTCAGGATTGAGCGAGGTCAAAATGTGGGAGCGGGCTTGCTCGCGAAAGCGCCGGATCAGACAACACACCTGTGACTGATACACCTG
>NZ_JANLGL010000427.1:0-2110 GCF_024655625.1 Pseudomonas sp. 18.1.10 | reverse complement strand
CGGTGGATCAGTGAATATATCTTTGACTGACACACCGCATTCGCGAGCAAGCCCGCTCCCACATTTTGACCGTGCTCCCATGGGGTTACTGGCGTTTTGTCATGGTTTGTAAAGGGCCAGCAAGTCGTGTCGCTTTAAATTGCAGGACGTTTCCGAGACAATCCCCGCCGCCTTGTGCCTGCTGGAATCGGTGGCTAGTCTGCGGTCCGTCACTGCTCATTCAGTGATCGGGTTTAGCAGCCTGACTTCAATAGGCACACGGTCCACATCTGCGTTTATGGTGGCTGTGCGCGGGGCACCCTTGGGTGCGCTGGTTTTCCTATTGACCAGTCTGCTAACCCGCGTACAGCTACCACCCACGTTTAGCAGCGTTGACGGTAGCTTCCTTGCCCAATAGGAGTTACACCATGAACAAAGCCCTACCCGACCCACCCATCGACCCGGCAAAAGACCGCGCCGCCTTCAACCGCGCCATCGACCATTACCTGCCAGCCCAAGGCTTCCACTCGGTCAACGATGACCTGAGTTTCGAAGACGCCCTGCTCTACACCGCCAGTTTGCTGGACAGTGCTTCGGCGACGGCGCTGGATTGTGGTGAACAACTGGAGAGCCCCGAACGGGCGAAGATTCTGGCGGTGTGGCACCTGCTGGAGATTGCCCGCACCACGGTGGACCGCTCCATCAACTGCCTGAAACTCGTTTAAAAATGTGGGAGCTGGCTTGCCTGCGATAGCGGTCTATCAGTCGAAAAACAGGTGACTGACACTCCGCATTCGCGAGCAAGCCCGCTCCCACAGTTTGACCGGGTACAGGCTTTGGTTATGTGGGGAACGATCAAAAAACGTAACAACTGCTACGGTCTTCATTCTCGTAGCGCCACGACTGGATAATGCCCTCGCCCGAGACGAGCACAGAGTATCGACAGTCGCGGATCCAGGTCACGAAGTAGCGCTGGCCGTCGCCCTCCTTCACCACCTGGTCGTAGACCTTGTTCTTGTTGACCGGGGACCAATAGGAATCGCCACAGCCACGGCTGCAATCGTCATAGAGGTGGGCATCGAAGCGCGTGCCGACAAAGGCGTTCATACCGCCCGTCCATACCGAATAAGACGGTGCACAACCGGCCAGCAACGTGCCCAACAAGGCGATACCCATGATTGTTTTCAACGCATTCTCCAATGGAAAGGGAAAGTCATTTACCGTGACGCCGGGCTGGTTTCATCGTCTTTATAAGCCGAAATCAGCAGGTAGAGGGCGACCAGCAACGCGTAAACCAGCGTCAGGATAGACAACCAGAAAACCCCGTATCGGGCCATATACGCGTCGAGGCCAATGACCTCCTCAGACACGCGAACCTGTGCCACACCATCGCTGTAGCCGATGTGCACGTCTTTCTCCATGAGCGTTTTCAGATCACCCTGAAAATAAACCCAGATCCGGTAGACGCCGTTTTGCACAATCGCCGGAATCTCCACGCTGCTCATCAACTCCGGTTTGAGGGTATCGATACGTGATTCGTCGCGGATCTGAACGATGCCTTTCTCAGGTAGCTTGATGTGCACTTCCTTGATGACCTTGCTGCCGGTGTTCCTGAGGGTTATCAACAGCCTGACCGGGTAGTTGTCAGGCCCCCTTTCGAACGGCGCGTCGAACAAGGCCAGATAGGGGGCCTGGCTCAGGTCAACGATCTTGTTGATCTGTTCGTGGCTGAGGGCACCGTTGCCGGCCTGCTTGATGTTGTCATACAGGCGCGTGTAATCGAGGTGTTCCTTGACCGTATCCAAGCGCTCGGTGAATAGACGTGGCGCACTGTCGTATTGGTAGGAAAGATCGGCTTCGAGTTTGTTGTCGTCCTTTAGCACCACATAAATGCTCAGGACTGACAGCAGTGCCCCCGGCAACGCCAGCAATACTCCGAATTTTACCCAGCTCAACGTGGCATTTCCCTATTGATTGATTTGACTATGGTCGCTCGCTGGGTGAGCGTGCCAAGTTCCTTCAAGTAGGGCAAGCGCCCGGTTCCTGGCGCAGGGGCATCTGCTGGAGACGGGTAAAAAAATGTGGGAGCGGGCTTGCTCGCGAATGCGGTGTATCAGTCGAAACAGAGGCT
>NZ_JANLGL010000426.1:0-2112 GCF_024655625.1 Pseudomonas sp. 18.1.10 | reverse complement strand
GCGTAGTGTCAGCCAATGAATCTGGCACTGACACACCGTATTCGCGAGCAAGCCCGCTCCCACATTTGATCTTCTGCGTTCCCACTTGAGCGGACAGAAACTGATGTATTCCCTTGAAGACCTGCTGCACCTGATGAACCGCCTGCGCGACCCGCAATACGGCTGCCCGTGGGACATCAAGCAAACCTACGCCACCATCGTCCCGCACACTCTGGAAGAAGCCTACGAAGTCGCCGACGCCATCGAGCGCGGCGACTTCGACCACCTGCAAGGCGAGTTGGGCGACCTGTTGTTCCAGGTGGTGTATTACAGCCAGCTGGCACGGGAAGAAGGGCGTTTCGAATTCGCCGGGGTGATCGACAGCATCACGCGCAAGCTGATCCGTCGTCATCCCCACGTGTTTCCCACCGGTGACCTGTATGCGCCGCTGGATATCCCGCAACTGAGCGAAGAGCAGGTCAAGGAACGTTGGGAGCAGATCAAGGCCGAGGAGCGTGCGGAAAAATCCGACGCGCCGGAACAACTGTCCCTGCTGGATGATGTGCCTACAGCACTGCCGTCCTTGTCCCGCGCGGCCAAACTGCAAAAGCGCGCCAGCCAGGTCGGCTTTGACTGGCCGTCGGCGTTGCCGGTGGTGGACAACGTGCGCGAAGAGCTTGATGAAGTGCTCGAAGCCATGGCCGATAACGACCCGGCGGCTATCGCCGATGAAGTCGGTGACCTGCTGTTTGCCGCGGTCAACCTGGCCCGCCATCTCAAGGTCGACCCGGAAACCGCGCTGCGTGGCGCCAATGCCAAGTTCGAGCGACGTTTCCGATTTATCGAACAGGCATTGCGCGACACGCATCAACCCATAGAAGATTGCACCCTCGAAACGTTGGACGCCCTGTGGGGCGAAGCCAAACGCCAGGAAAAGAACATGTCCAGCTGCGGTTGAGCGGCTGCCTAAGTGAGTAAGCACCATGAGCATTTCCCTTCGCGATCAGTTGCTCAAAGCAGGTCTGGTCAACCAAAAGCAGGCCAAGCAGGTCGGCAAAGAGAAGCAAAAGCAGCAGCGCCTGGTCCACAAGGGCCAGATCGAGGCCGATGACACCCAGGCCCGTTTGGCCCAGGAAGCACAGGCCGAGAAGGTCAAGCGCGACCAGGAACTGAACCGCCAGCAGCAGGAAAAAGCCGAGGCCAAGGCCCGCACGGCCCAGGTCAAACAGTTGATCGAGACCTCGCGCCTGCCCAAGCTGACCACCGAGGACTACTACAACTTCGTGGATGACAAGAAGGTCAAGCGCCTGTCGGTTAACACCTTGATGCGCAACAAGCTGAGCAACGGCTCGCTGGCGATCGTGCACCACGGTGGCAGCTACGAGGTGATCCCGCGTGAAGCGGCGCTGAAGATCCAGGAGCGTGCGCCAGAGCGCATCGTGCAGCTCAATATCCTGACGGAAAGCCAAGTGCCGGATGAGGATGATCCGTACGCCGCCTACCAGATCCCTGACGATCTGATGTGGTAAGGCTGTAGAAACAACAGTGTGGCGAGCGAGCTTGCTCGCGCTGGGCTGCGAAGCGGCCCCATCAATACAAAACCCGCTCAAGAAGCGGGTTTTGTGTTTTCAGGTTTCCCATGTGGCTCGCTCGCCACAATGGACTACCTAAATTCTACGAATACTCAGGAGCTTTCTGCCTGGCGTTTCATCTCAAGCGACTCCAGCTCGTTCTTATAATTGTGAGCGTCACTCTCGTTGTGAAACATGCCGACCAGCAGGTCTTGTTGGTGTACATCCCAGATGTGAATCCCATGGCCCAGCGCTTCGTGGGACATGTGTGCATCGTCGCGTTCAGTTACTTTTACAGTCATCTGCTTGCTCCAATCTCTGGTGGGTCTGCGGCAAGTCGTCGCAGGCCTCTTTTATATGTTTTGTTAGCTTGCTAAGTAAACCGACTTTTCGCGCAACTATTTATTGCAGGAACTGCAACAGTGCTGCAGGCCTTGAGAATTGGGGGTTTGTGTTTTGGGGGGTGGAGCTTTATGACAGAAGTTTCATGTTCGGGTCAGGCTTGAACTTGGTATCGGCCCTGCCATTGCCTTCGCGAGCAAGCCCGGTCTCTTATACACAT
>NZ_JANLGL010000425.1:0-2115 GCF_024655625.1 Pseudomonas sp. 18.1.10 | reverse complement strand
TCAGTCACCTGATGTACTGGCTGAAACACCGCTTTCGCGAGCAAGCCCGCTCCCACATTGGATTCCCGTCGTGCTTACGACCTCGTCTGTACATGCCGCCCCAACTCATCAAACAACGTCACCACCGAACGCAACGCCCGGCAATCGGGGCGGGTGAGCAGCCACAGCGCCGTATCATGCCCAGCCAGCGGCGGTCCCAACGGCTGCAACCCTTCATCCAACAAGAAATCCGGCAACGCCGCCACGCCCAGCCCTGCGCGCACCAGTTCGGTGACCGACAACATGCTGTTGCAGCGATAACCGAGGCGTACACCCGGCAAGTGCTCGCGGCGCCAGGCGACGGTCGGGTGATCCGGCAGGAAGTCGTCTGGCGCGATCCACGTCAACTCGGCCAGCTCACGCCCCGCGTGCTGGCGGGCATAAGCCGGACTGGCACAGACCTGATAGGCGACTTCACCGAGGCAGCGTCCTACGAGATGCTCCGGCGGTGTCTTGGTCAGACGCAGGGCAATATCCGCATCACGGCGGCTGAGGTTGGCGAAATCATTCGAGGTGCTGAGCTCCAGGGTCAGCGCCGGGTAATCCGGCATGAACTGCGCCAGCGCCGGCAACAGCAAACCTTGCAGCACCGAGTCGGTGCAGGTCAGGCGCACCGTGCCGCTGATTACTTCACCGCCCTGCTCCACACCAATGCGCGCAGCCTCCAGGGCCTGTTCGGCGCGCTCGGCCTGCTGTGCCAGGTCCCGGGCCAGGCTGGTGGGCAGGTAGCCCGTGCGGCTTTTTTCAAACAGCGTCTGGCCCAGCGCCGCCTCCAGGCGCCGCACCGCGCGAAACACCGTGGACACATCCACCCGCAATAACCCCGCCGCTCGCGCCAGGGTGCCACCGCGTACCAACGCGAGAATCAGCGACAAGTCCGCGTAGTCGATTTGATAGTGCGCTGCTGCATTGAACATATGGGTAAACGCCAATATTGATTGCGCGAACGCCAATCTATAGTGCGCTCCAGGACACCACAAGCCATGGGACGCACACGATGAAAAGCACGACGCTGAACCTCGCCCTGATCGGCGACTACACCCCTGAAGTGACCGCGCACCAGGCCATTCCCGTGGCGCTGCAACAGGCCGCCGACGCACTCGACCTGACGGTTCACCTGCACTGGCTCGATACCGATACGCGCCCGGCACTGCAAGGCTTCGACGGTTTCTGGTGCGTGCCCGCCAGCCCCTACCGCGACCTCGACGGCGCCCTGCGGGCTATCCGTTTTGCCCGCGAGCAGCGGCGACCTTTCCTCGGCACTTGTGCCGGTTTTCAACACGCGCTACTGGAATATGCGCGCAACGTATTGGGTTGGGCAGATGCCGAGCATGGCGAGTTGGCGCCCCAGGCCAAGCGCGCCGTGATCGCGCCGTTGAGCTGCGCGTTGGTGGAAGCGGTCGACAGCGTGCGTTTGGCGCCCTACACCCGTATCGCCGAGGCTTACGGCGCGTTGGATCTGCACGAGGGTTACCGGTGCCGCTACGGGGCAAACCCAGCGTTCCTCGATGCCCTGCTCGAAGGCAACCTGATCCCCAGCGGCCATGACGCCACGGGCGATCTGCGTGCGGTGGAATTGCTCGACCACCCGTTCTTCGTTGCCACCTTGTTCCAACCCGAACGCGCCGCACTCAAGGGCATCACCCCGCCGCTGGCCGTGGCGTTGCTCAAGGCTTGCCAGGCGGTGTCGGCATGATCGCCCACACACCCGCCCCGCCCTACTACGCGGTGATTTTCAGCTCGTTGCGCACCGCGGGTGATAACGGCTACGGCGAAGCTGCCACGCGCATGCTGGAACTGGCGCGTGAACAGCCGGGGTTTCTCGGGGTGGAATCGGCGCGGGAGGATGGGTTGGGGATTACCGTGTCGTATTGGGAAAGCGAAGCGGCGATCCTCGCGTGGAAGCAGCAGGCCGAGCACCAGGCGGTGCGCGAGCAAGGTCGGGCCCGTTGGTATTCGGCGTTCCAGACCCGGGTGTGCAAAGTCGAGCGAGCCTACACATTTCAAAACTGAAATGCTGACCCTGTGGGAGCTGGCTTGTGTGGGAGCGGGCTTGCTCGCGAATGCGGTGGGTCA
>NZ_JANLGL010000424.1:0-2130 GCF_024655625.1 Pseudomonas sp. 18.1.10 | reverse complement strand
ACTGACCCACCGCATTCGCGAGCAAGCCCGCTCCCACACAAGCCCGCTCCCACAGTTGATCTTTGGTGTGTCCAGAATTCAGCCATGCGGCAATGCGAAGCCTTACTGTTTACGCCATGCAGGTGTATCGTATCTGCCCTTTGCAGGCCCTGGGCCTGCGGCCGATACGTGAGGTTGTTGTGTCCCGATCCTTTTCCCGTCGACAAATCCTGGGTGGCCTTGCCGGCCTGGCCGTAGTGGGCGTCGGTGCCGGTGGCGCCTATCGCTACTGGCTGGGGAAAGTCGCCGAGGCCGAAGCGGGCCACGATTACGAACTGATCGCCGCACCGCTGGACGTGGAACTGGTGCCGGGCCACAAGACCGAAGCCTGGGCGTTCGGCCCGTCGGCGCCGGGCACCGAGTTGCGGGTGCGCCAGGGCGAATGGCTGCGGGTGCGTTTTATCAACCACCTGCCGGTCGCCACCACCATCCACTGGCATGGCATCCGCTTGCCGCTGGAGATGGACGGCGTGCCCTACGTTTCCCAATTGCCGGTGCTGCCCGGCGAGTACTTCGACTACAAATTCCGTGTGCCCGACGCCGGCAGCTACTGGTATCACCCCCATGTGAACAGCAGCGAAGAACTCGGCCGTGGCCTGGTCG
This sequence comes from Pseudomonas sp. 18.1.10, assembly GCF_024655625.1. NCBI lineage: Bacteria > Pseudomonadati > Pseudomonadota > Gammaproteobacteria > Pseudomonadales > Pseudomonadaceae > Pseudomonas > Pseudomonas sp. 18.1.10. The sequence continues at coordinate 1,488 of NZ_JANLGL010000424.1, read as the reverse complement.
GCCCGCTCATTATCGAAGAGCGCGAACCCACCGGTTTCAAACACGAACGCACCCTCAGCCTGAAGAGCTGGCATGTGGACGAAGAGGGCGCTTTCGTCGCCTTCAGCGTGCCCCGTGAAGCGGCGCGTGGCGGTACGGCGGGGCGCTTGTCGACGATCAATGGCGTGTCCCAGGCGGTGATTGACTTGCCGGCCGGGCAGATCACCCGCGTGCGCCTGCTCAACCTCGACAACACCCTGACCTATCGCATCAACATCCCCGACGTCGAAGCGCAGATCTACGCGCTGGACGGCAACCCCATCGAGCCGCGCCCACTGGGCAAGGAATACTGGCTGGGCCCGGGCATGCGCATTTGCCTGGCGATCAAGGCACCGCCGGCCGGCGAAGAGCTGTCGATCCGCAATGGCCCGGTTCGCCTGGGCACGTTCCGCTCCGTGGCCAACACCGACGCGCCCACCGAGTGGCCACCCGCATTGCCGGCCAACCCGATTGCCGAGCCGGACCTGGCCAACGCCGAGAAACTCAACTTCAATTTCGAGTGGGTCGGTAGCGTTTCGGTCGACGATGGTCGGCCGCCCAGCCTGTGGCAGATCAATGGCCAGGCCTGGGACATCACCGACAAGACCTGCGCCGACCGCCCCATCGCCAAGCTGGAGAAGGGCAAGAGCTATATTTTCGAATTGAAGAACATGACCCAGTACCAACACCCGATCCACCTGCACGGCATGAGCTTCAAGGTGATCGCCTCGAACCGCCACAAGGTGATCCCGTACTTCACCGACACCTACCTGTTGGGCAAGAACGAACGCGCCCGCGTGGCGTTGGTGGCGGATAACCCGGGGGTGTGGATGTTCCACTGCCACGTGATCGACCACATGGAAACCGGCCTGATGGCCGCCATCGAGGTGGCGTGATGCGCCAGTTTCGTCCCGTGGCGATCATCGACCGCAGCCGCGACCAGGACTTCATGCGCGAAGCCCTGGCCCTCGCTGCCCAAGGCGCCGCACTGGGCGAAGTGCCGGTGGGTGCGGTGCTGGTGCAGGACGGTGAAATCATCGGCCGCGGCTTCAACTGCCCCATCAGCGGCAACGACCCCAGCGCCCATGCCGAAATGGTCGCCATCCGTGATGCGGCGCAGGCCATCAGCAATTACCGGTTGGTAGGCAGCACGCTGTATGTGACGCTGGAACCGTGCAGCATGTGCGCCGGTTTGATCGTGCACTCGCGGGTGGCGCGGGTGGTGTACGGCGCGCTGGAGCCGAAGGCGGGGATTGTGCAAAGCCAGGGGCAGTTTTTTACCCAGGGGTTTCTCAATCACAAGGTGCTGTTTGAAGGTGGGGTGTTGGCCGAAGAGTGCGGCACCGTACTCAGTGAATTCTTCAAGGCCCGCCGCGCCAAGCCCTCGCTCTAAAGAACAATGGGGAGCAAATGTGGGAGCGGGCTTGCTCGCGAATGCGGTCTGTCAGTTGATACATCTTTGGCTGACCC
>NZ_JANLGL010000423.1:0-2155 GCF_024655625.1 Pseudomonas sp. 18.1.10 | reverse complement strand
GCGAGCAAGCCCGCTCCCACACAAGCCCGCTCCCACACAAGCCCGCTCCCACAGGGTTCGCCTACATTTGTTTTACCGTGTCAGTCCAGGTCGCTGGCGTCATGGCGCTCGGCCAATTGTTCCTCGACCGGCCCCGACACCCGATTCACCCGCCGCCCCCGCTGCACCGCCGGCCGCGCTTCAATCGCCTCCGCCCAACGCAGCACGTGCGTGTACTCATGCACCGACAAAAACTCCGCCGCCCCATACAACCGGCCTTTGACCAAGCCACCGTACCAAGGCCAGATGGCAATATCGGCGATGGTGTATTCATCCCCGGCGATGTATTCACTCACCGCCAGACGCTGGTCCAGCACGTCCAGCTGACGCTTGGTCTCCATGGCAAAGCGGTTGATCGCGTATTCCATCTTGCTCGGTGCATAGGCATAAAAATGCCCGAAACCGCCGCCCAGGTACGGCGCGCTGCCCATCTGCCAGAACAGCCACGACAGGCACTCCGCGCGGGCCGCAGGCTCTGTGGGGAAAAACTCGCCGAACTTCTCCGCCAGGTACTGCAGGATCGCGCCGGACTCGAACACGCGAATCGGGTTTGCGCCGCTGCGGTCCAGCAACGCCGGGATCTTGGAGTTCGGGTTGACCCCGACAAAGCCGCTGCCGAACTGGTCGCCGTCGCCGATCTTGATGAGCCAGGCATCGTATTCGGCGCCGCTGTGCCCCAGGGCCAGCAGCTCTTCGAGGAGGATGGTGACCTTCTGCCCATTGGGCGTGGCCAGGGAATACAGCTGCAACGGGTGCTTGCCGACCGGCAGTTCTTTGTCATGGGTGGCGCCGGCAATGGGCCGGTTGATGCTGGCAAAGGTGCCGCCGTTTTCGGTGTCCCAGGTCCACACTTTTGGGGGTACGTAGTCGGTCATGCTTACTGCTCCAGAGGCGCTTGCGATCAACGAAGCGCTCCAGACTAAACCAAAGGCTGATGGCTCGTCACACAGTGAATGCCGCCGCCACCCGCTGCAATGGCGTCAATATTGAGCTGCAGCACCTTGCGCTGCGGGTAGAGCCGGGCCAGCAAGTCCAGCGCCTTGCGGTCTGCCTGCGGGTCGCCGAACTCCGGGGCGATAACCGCACCGTTTATCACGAAGTAGTTGATGTAGCCCGCAGCGAAGTCCAGGTTGCCCTGGCTGAAGCGGTTTTTGCGCGGCTTGAGCGGCGGCGACACGGTGTGTACCTGCAATGGGCGACCGTCGGCGTCGCTGGCGTTCTTGAGGATCTCCAGGTGCGCCAGGGTGACCTTGTGATCGTAGGACTCGGGGTCGGTGTCGAGGTTGGCTAGCACCACGCCCGGCGCAACGAAGCGCGCATAGAAATCCACATGGGCGTCGGTAATGTCCTTGCCCTTGATGCCCGGCAGCCAGATGATCTTGCGCAGGCCCAGGCGTTCCTTGAGTTCGGCCTCGACCTCGGCCTTGCTCCAGTCGGGGTTGCGGTTGCGGTTGATCCAGCTGCTTTCGGTCATGATGCCGGTGCCCAGGCCATCCACCTCGATGGCACCGCCCTCGCCCACCAGTTCGCTGCGCACAGGCTTGGCCCCGGTTTCTTCAGCGACCAGCGCCGCCAACAGCGCATCATCGGCGTGCTGCTGCTTGTTGCCCCAACCGTTGAAATTGAAGTCCACCGCACGCTGGCCGCCGGCGCCGTCGATGACAAAATTGGCACCGGTGTCGCGCATCCAGATGTCGTCCAGCTCGGTTTCGACAAAGGTGATATTGCGCGTGCCGCAGTGTTTTTCGGCCAGTGAACGCTCGTCTTCGCGGCAGAACACGGTGACCGGTTCATACGCGGCAATCGCCCGGGCGATGCGGCCCAGGGCGGCTTGCACATCGGCGGTGAAGTCCTCCCAGATCGCGTCCTGGGCGCCAAAGGCGATAAAGGCCTGGCGGTGGGTTTCGCCTTCGTCGGGCATGTAGAAACCGCCGCGAGTGGCGGCGCGCAGGTGCGGGGCGATCAGGGCCATGGCGCTGACCACAGCGGCTTGTTGGATGAAGGTGCGACGGGTTGGCATAAGGTTCTCTGTTTACGACTCTGAATTGAAAAACACACCCTTGTGGCGAGGGAGCTTGCTCCCGCTGGGCTGCGTAGCGGCCCCAAAAGCTTGGGA
>NZ_JANLGL010000422.1:0-2159 GCF_024655625.1 Pseudomonas sp. 18.1.10 | reverse complement strand
GGTGTGTCAGCCACCGGATGAGTTGACTGAATCACCGCTTTCGCGAGCAAGCCCGCTCCCACATTTTGATCTAAGTTTGATCCGAGAGATGGGCCAAGGCCGCTGCCGCCTCGGGCAGTTCCAGCTCACTGAACACCTGCACCCCATGACGCTTGAGCAACGCCGCTGTCACACCTTCGCCGCTCACCTTCACACCCGAGAAGGTGCCATCGTACGTCAGCAAATTCCCACAAGACGGGCTATTGGCCTTGAGCACCGCAATGCGGATGCCATGCCGCTGCACCAACGCCAACGCCTGGCGCGCGCCGTCGAGAAAGGCCGCGCTGAAGTCCTCGCCCTCGGCAGTCAACACCTGCGCTCGCCCTTCCCACACATCCACACCCTGCCCGCCTGGAATCTCCGCAGACGGACGCGGCGTCGGCAAACCACCGGACACTTCCGGGCAGATCGCCACCACCCGCCCTTCGGCCTGCCACGCCGCCAGTTGATCGAACGGCCCGCTGGCGCCACCGTCGTAGCGCACCTTGTGCCCGAGCAAACAGCGGCTGATCAGAATCTTTTCCATGCTTAAAACGGCTCGTTGCCGCGTCGGCGAAACCAGCCGGTGAGGGACAGGCGTTCGCGCGTGGCGGGCATGACTTCGTGGGGCACCTCGCCGGACAGGAACACCACCAGGCAACCGCCGGTGGGCACCACGTCGTATTCGACGTCGCTCTTGAGGTACATGCGCAACTGGCCGCCATGTTCGGGCAGCCAGGCGTCGTTCAAGTAGATCACCGCCGAGACCATGCGCCGGTCATCGTCGCGAAAGCGGTCGAGGTGCTTGAGGTAAAACGCCCCCGGTGGGTACATCGCGAAGTGGCTTTCGAAGTCTTCCAGGCCGAGGAACAGGCCGCGGTTCATCGCCAGGCGCAAGCTGTCCATCACGGCCATATAGGTGCCGCAGACGGCCGCGTCGCCCTCTTCGAGCCACTGGATATGGTCACCGCGAATGCCCTCGCGAATTTCCTGGGCCGGCCCGCGTCCTACCGCCGCCGGGGCCAGTTCACCTTCGGACGCACGTTTACGGCACTCAGCCGCCAGTTCCAGGGTCAGAGCCTGGGGCAGGAAGCCGTCCTGCCGCGACCAGCCCTTTTCGGCGAGGTCGTCGACAATACGTTGCAACAGCGGGTGATCGAAGGGTATTTGCATGGCGCGCATAGTATCCATCCGCCTGTGAATCCGACAGCGCCGTTGAGCGTCTGCATACACTTTAGTCAGGTGACCGATAGGACTTCTCGACAAATCCTACGCCCGACACGGACAATAGTGGCCGACTGACAGGAGTCCCTAATGCGTCGTTTGTTTTTATCCTTGCTGATGTTCTGCGTTTTGCCCGCCTGGGCAGACGGCCATGACCAGTTGTACAAGGTCGCCGGCTGGGCCGAACAACGTGCGCATTTCAACGACGCCCTCAGCGCCGCCCAGCAACGCTACCGCAATAGCCTGCCGCCGGCGGTGTTCCAGGCGCTGGTGGACAACAGCAATAAACGCTTCGCCGCCCAGGCCATGGACCAGCGTGCCGAGGCGCAATTGCGCAAGAACCTGGCGGACCCGGCACCGGCCCTGGCCTTTTTCCAATCGCCCTTGGGCCGCAAGATCGTCGCCGCCGAGTTGCTCGCCACGCGCCGCGACCAATTGGCAAAAAACGCCCAGGGCCTGCCGAAAATCGAAGCCGACGCTACGCGTAGCCTAATCATTGGTCACTTGGCTCAGGCGTTGCCCGCCCGTGAAGCCGGTGCGGAAGTCAGCCTGGCGATTGCCGGCGTGGCGGCCGACAGCCTCAGCCAGATGATTCCCGGCCTGCTCGGCGGCGGCCAGGCGCAAGGCATGTTGAATGGCCAGCGTGAGCGGCTGATGCAGCAGATTGGCAATGACCTGAACAATACGCTGCTGTACGTCTATCGGGATTTGTCTGACCCGGAGCTGGAAGAATTCGCCACGTTTGCGGAGTCGGCGGAGGGGAAGGCGTATTACCAGGCGGCATTAGCAGCGATTCGCGCCGGACTTGCTGTGGGCCAAAGCACTTCAAGCCTCACATCGCAATAAGTGTGGAATAGGCTTGTGTGGGAGCGGGCTTGCTCGCGAATGCGGTGGATCAGTCGAAACATCTGTGACTG
>NZ_JANLGL010000421.1:0-2237 GCF_024655625.1 Pseudomonas sp. 18.1.10 | reverse complement strand
ACTGACACACCGTATTCGCGAGCAAGCCCGCTCCCACACAAGCCCGCTCCCACATGGGCTCTGCTGTGTTGGGCTGATGTCATTCATTTTCATACTCGGAGTTTGCCATGGATATCGCCATTCCTGGCCCCACCCTCAAGCAGCGCCTGGCGCGTGCCGAGCGGGTCAACCGCTGGAAGGCCCAGGCCTTGATTGCGCCGCTGGTGCTGTTTTTGCTGCTGGTGTTCCTGGTGCCCATCGTTGCGCTGCTGTTCAAGAGCGTCGGCAACCCGGAAGTGGTGGGCGGCTTGCCGCGTACCGTGGTGGCGGTCACGGCCTGGGACGGGCGCGGCCTGCCGGGCGAGCCGGTGTATCAGGCCCTCAGTGAGGACCTGGGCGAAGCGCGCAAAAACCAGACGTTGGGCGACCTGTCCAAACGCTTGAACATGGAACTGGCCGGCTATCGCAGCCTGCTGACCAAAACCGCGCGGGCGCTGCCGTTTACCGAAGCGCCGGCCTCTTATAAAGAAGCGTTGGAAAACCTCGACGAACGCTGGGGCGACCCGGCGTACTGGCAGGCGATCCGGCGCAACACCAGTAGCCTGACGCCGTTCTATCTGCTGGCGGCCGTCGATCACCGCATCGACGACCTCGGCGAAGTGGCCCCGGCCACGCCGGACCAGGCGATCTACCTGGATATCTTTGCCCGCACCTTCTGGATGGGCCTGGTCATCACGGCGATCTGCCTGTTGCTGGCCTATCCGCTGGCGTACCTGCTGGCCAACCTGCCGGCGCGCAAAAGCAACCTGTTGATGATCCTCGTGCTGCTGCCGTTCTGGACCTCGATCCTGGTGCGGGTGGCGGCGTGGATCGTGTTGCTGCAATCGGGCGGGCTTATCAACAGTGCGCTGATGGGCATGGGCCTGATCGATAAACCGCTGGAATTGGTGTTCAACCGCACCGGGGTGTACATCTCCATGGTGCACATCCTGCTGCCGTTCATGATCCTGCCGATCTACAGCGTGATGAAAGGCATCTCGCCGACCTACATGCGCGCGGCGATTTCCCTGGGTTGCCATCCGTTCGCCAGTTTCTGGCGCGTGTACTTCCCGCAGACCTACGCTGGCGTGGGCGCCGGTTGCCTGTTGGTGTTCATCCTGGCGATTGGTTACTACATCACCCCGGCACTGCTGGGCAGCCCGAATGACCAGATGGTCAGCTACTTCGTGGCGTTCTACACCAACACCAGCATCAACTGGGGCATGGCCACGGCGTTGGGCGGCTTGCTGCTGCTGGCCACCGTGGTGCTGTACCTGATCTACAACCGGCTGGTGGGCGCCAGCCGCCTGCGCCTGAGCTGAGGAGACCTTGCGATGCTGAGCCCTTATATGTCGCCCGTTGAGCGGGTGTGGTTCTACAGCTTGCGGATACTCTGCGGCTTGATCCTGCTGTTCCTGATACTGCCGGTGCTGGTGATTATCCCGCTGTCGTTCAACAGCGGCAGTTTCCTGGTGTACCCGCTGCAAGGCTTCTCGCTGCACTGGTACCAGGACTTCTTCGCCTCGGCCGAATGGATGCGGGCGCTGAAGAACAGCATCATCGTCGCCCCGGCCGCCACGGTGCTGGCCATGGTATTCGGCACGCTGGCGGCGATTGGCCTGACGCGCGGCAACTTCCCCGGCAAGGCGTTGGTAATGGCCCTGGTGATTTCGCCGATGGTGGTGCCGGTGGTGATTATCGGCGTGGCCAGTTACCTGTTCTTTGCGCCGCTGGGGCTGGGTAACAGTTTCTTCTCGCTGATCGTGGTGCATGCGGTGCTGGGCGTGCCGTTTGTGATCATCACCGTGTCGGCGACGCTGCAGGGGTTCAACCATAACCTGGTGCGGGCGGCGGCCAGTCTGGGGGCATCGCCCTTGACCGCGTTTCGCCGGGTGACCTTGCCGCTGATTGCGCCGGGGGTGATTTCCGGGGCGTTGTTTGCCTTTGCCACCTCGTTTGATGAAGTGGTGGTGACGCTGTTTCTCGCCGGGCCTGAGCAAGCGACGTTGCCGCGGCAGATGTTCAGCGGGATTCGCGAGAACCTCAGCCCGACCATTGCTGCCGCCGCGACCTTGTTGATTGCGTTCTCGGTACTGCTGTTGCTGACCCTGGAGTGGCTGCGCGGCCGCAGCGAAAAACTGCGTACCGCCCAAATCTAACTGTGGGAGCTGGCTTGCCTGCGATAGCGGTGGGCCAGCTTGCTTATCTGTCGCTGACAC
>NZ_JANLGL010000420.1:0-2239 GCF_024655625.1 Pseudomonas sp. 18.1.10 | reverse complement strand
CCACCGCATTCGCGAGCAAGCCCGCTCCCACACAAGCCCGCTCCCACATTGGTTCGTCTCACAGTGTTTAGACCGGATCAGGGCAGGAAGATGATCTTGTCTGCGCTGCCACTGTTCACTTCCCCATAGCTCTGCAACCCCTCTGCCAACCCCACGTCACGCAACCCCGTCGGCAGCGGCAACGAGCCCTCATCAAAAAACCGCCCGAACTGCTCCAGCATCACCGCGCACTGCTCGCAGTTGTAGAGCAACGAGTTGATCCCCACCACCGAACCGCCCTTGCGGTACAAGGCCAGGGCCGGCAGTTGCACCTGGCCGTCCACTGGTGCGGCGATGATCGCGATGCGCCCAAACGGCGCCAACCCGGCGACGGCTGCGGGCAACCAGAAACCAGTGGTGTCGAAGATCACATCGGCACCGCCCTTGAACACGCGGTTGACCTGCGCACCCAAGTCCTCTGGCTTGCCCAAGGCAATCGCCTCTATCCCCTGCCCCTGCAACACCTCAACCTGCTCCGCCCGCCGCACCGCCGCCAGCACCTGGGCGCCACGAATGTTCGCCAGGGCCAAAGCCGCACTGCCTACGGCACCGTTGGCGCCAATCACCAGCAACCGCGTACCTTTGCCGACGCCGCTGCGCTCCAGGGCATCCCAGGCGGTGGTGTACGGCACGCCAAGGCTGGCGGCCTGGGCGAAACTCAAGTGGCTGGGCTTGTGAGCGACACCTTTGGCTGAAACCTTCACATATTCGGCGTGGGAACCGTCGGCGAAAAACCCGAGATCGCGACCTGTGCCCCAGACCTCCTGGCCGAGCAACGCCTGCGGACCTTCGACGACAATGCCAGCAAAGTCACGCCCGGGAATACGCGGCAGCGTGGTGTAGGGAAAACGGCCGAGGACGTTTTTCACATCGCTGGGGTTCAGCCCCGCCGCCTTGATCTGCACCAGCACTTCACCGGCAGCGGGCACCGGGGTGGCGACGTCAACGAAACGCAGGGAGGCGAGATCGCCCGTAGCGGAAAATTGCAGTGCTTTCATGGCCAATATCCATCGAAGGTAAAAAGGGAATCAGGACAACCAACCGCTGACCAGCTGCCGCCCCATGGGCCAGAGCTTTTCGCCCAGCAGCATGCCCATCAGGCCAACCAGGGCGATGGCCGGTGGCGCGGGCGAGCGGAAGTCCAGGGCGCCGTAGAGCACGCCGACAAACAGGCCGATGGCAAGGGAGATCAGGTAGTTCATGCGATGGCGCCTGATGGGTGGATGGGCTCAGTGTAGAGAGCCCACTCCTGAAGCATCGGCCAAGTACTTCAGGATATCGGCCAAACCCTCAACCGACGTAATGCGATGGCGCCACGCCGAGTTCGCGGCGGAACATGTCGCTGAAACTGCTCGGCGAATAGCCCAGGGACCGCGCGATACGACTGACCGGCTGGCCCTGGATCAACTCCGCCACCGCCGTGGCCAATTGCACCTGACGGCGCCATTCGGCGAACCCCATGCCCAGGTGTTGCTGGAACAATCTCGACAAGGTTCGCACGCTGGCGCCTGCCGCCTCGGCGTGCTGCTCGAAGGACATCTCCAGGGACGGCGCGGCCATTACGGCCTGGCAGGCGTTTATCAAACGACGGTCGGCCGCCTTCGGCATGGCGATGCGGATCGGTGAGCGGCGCGCCCGTTGCAATTCCAGCAGCGCCAGGCGCACCACCGCGTCGTAATAGCCCGTATCAGCGCTGTCGCCCACGTCCACCAGGGTGACGACCAACTCGCGCAACAAGCCGCCGACCTCGATCACCTGCACCTGGCTGTCCAGCGTCGCCGCCAACGCCGGGCGCAGGTAGATATTGCGCATTTGCAAATCCGACACCACCCGAATCCCGTGTTCCACCCCCGGCGGCAACCACACGGCACGCTGGGGCGGGACCACGAGGGCTTCGTGCGGGGTTTCGACCCACATCACGCCGCTCATGGCGTAGAGCAGTTGGCCCCAGTCGTGGCGGTGGGGCTCCACGTACAACCCACGCGGGTAGGTACGTGCCAGGGGTTGCACGGGGATGGCGTGATTACTGAGGTCGGGGGGCGCGGCCAGGGCCATGGGGAGTGCATCAGTCAGGATGTGGGCGTTCATGGTAAACAGTGACGCCCGCCAAGCCGAGCTGATTTTTAGAAGCAGCACACAAATCCCAATGTGGGAGCGGGCTTGTGTGGGAGCGGGCTTGCTCGCGAATGCGGTGGTTCAG
>NZ_JANLGL010000041.1:0-38167 GCF_024655625.1 Pseudomonas sp. 18.1.10 | reverse complement strand
TCAGTTAACACATGCATCGACTGACACACCGCTTTCGCGAGCAAGCCCGCTCCCACAGTTTTGACCGAGTCTGGTCTCAGTCTTCTTCGCTGCCTTCGGCACGCCAGTAACCCACGGCCTTGAGGAATTCCTCGTTGACCTTGTGCGTATCCAGCAACACGCGCCGCACCTGGCGCGACACCTTGGTTTCCATCGCCACGAAGCTGTACAGCGAGCCACTCGGCAGTGCGATTTTCTGCACGACGTCGAGCAGGTCATCCTGACCACCAATCACCCAGATCACCTCAACATCGGCGGCACTCTTCAGCGCCTGCTTTTCTGCCGCATCGGCGATCTCGATCACCGCCAGCACCGTGCGCCCCGCCGGCAATTCCTCCAGGCGCCGCGCAATGGCGGGCAGGGCGGTTTCGTCGCCGATCAGCAGGTAGCTGTCGAAGATATCCGGCACGATCATCGAACCCCGTGGCCCGCCGATATACAGGTGCTGGCCGACTTGTGCCTGATCGGCCCAGGTGGACGCAGGGCCATCGCCGTGCAGCACGAAGTCGATGTCCAGCTCGCCGATGTCCAGGTCGAAGCGGCGTGGCGTGTAGTCGCGCATCGCCGGTTGCGGGCCATCGCCCTTGATGCTGAACGTCGGGCTTTCCAGCGCAGCCTGTTCGGCGGCGTTCTGCGGGAACAGCAGCTTGATGTGATCGTCACTGCCCAGGCTGACAAACCCGGCCAGTTCAGGTCCGCCCAACGTAATGCGGCGCATGCGTGGGGTGATATCGACCACCCGCAACACTTGCAGGCGGCGGCGTTTGATTTCGTGGGTAACGCGATGGATAGCTTGCGTATTCATTGGTCTTTCCCGTCGGCAATGGCTTGAGCGGTGCGATTGAGCAGCGCCGCGACACGAACGATTTCTTCCGGGCTCCAGCGCCCGTGGTGCGAGTGCAAGGCGTGGCGCAGGTTGTGCACCGCCTCGTGGATCTCCGGCGGGCGGTCATGGCCGCGCAGCGAACGCTTGCTCACGTCGATGCGCATGCGCACACCGTCCAACGCCACCTGTTGCTCGCTTAAGAAGAGACGACCGGCGTCGGTGATTGTGTAGCGTTTTTTTCCGCCGTCAGGATCGCTGACGATCAGATCGCTTTCTTCCAGGAAGGTCAGGGTCGGGTAGATCACGCCGGGGCTGGGGCTGTAGGCGCCATCGAACAGGCTTTCGATGCGGCGGATCAGGTCGTAGCCGTGGCACGGCTGCTCGGCGATCAGCGCCGGCAGCAGCAATTTCAAGTCGCCGGGTGCAAATACCCGGGGGCCGCGACCGCGGCCTGCGCGCGGGTCAAAGCCGTCGCGCTGGTGAGGATGGTCTCGCATGGGTGGGAGCCTCTGTGTGTGTCTAGATATAACGTAAGATATATCTTAATGCCCGTGCAAGAGCGCCCGACAAACGGTCGCGCCTGCGCAGGGCAGGGGGGCGCCATTCGTCGATTCACTAGAGTAACTACTCAAGTTGTGCTGTAAGTTCTAATTTGTTGTAAATGTTGTTGTTTTTTAGTTGCTGTAATCCTCGTCTTACGTATAACTTCGTTAATAAACCATTCTCATTAAGTCTCGCGTAGTCCACGTCTTACGGATGCATTTAAAGTTTTGGCAAAGTGCTATATTTTTCCTGTGTGTCGTGGTGTGACAGAACTACGGGGTTAAACGAATAGGATGGCTTACTTTCTTGGAAGTCAACTTGATACTTGTCCGGCGTTGCACAGGCAGCTGTTGTGCAATGCAATAAGTTGGAAATTCACTTTCCAAAATTCTTATTTAGATGACAGGTATTCACCATGTTCAAGAAACTTGCCGTAGCGGCACCGTTTGTTGCAATCGCCCTGAGCTCTTCGATTGCGATGGCTGCCGATGACGCACGCTCGTCCATCAATATCTCGGCCAGCATCCCGACCAAGCAGTTCCATGCCCAACCGCGCGACCCGGAGTTCGGTAAAGCGGAAGTCATGAACTACAACCCGGTCAGCGGTGAGCTGAGCAACCTGCGCGCCACCTTCGACGTGAAAAACACCGACGGCTCGGTGCACGCCTACATCGAAGGCGGCCCGACGGCGGCGGCGCTGTACAACGGTTCGGACAGCATCGCGGTGACCAACATGTTCAACGGCGTCGTCCTGACCGCCACCCCGCAGGAAGTGGTGGATGACCCGCAATCCACCCCTGGCACCCAGGCTGACCTGATCGTGACCGCTGCTCGCCCAGCCGACACCCAGAACGGCCTGTACACCTCCAGCTACACGGTGATCTTCGACGCGGTACCGCGTACCCCGGCACCGTAAACCGAGGGTAAACCCTGCGGTCCCACGACCGCAGGCGTGTGAAAAGACAGGCCGGTACCTTCCTCCCCGAAAGCCGGCCTGGTTTAAAACAGTCTCGACTGTCCGTACCGAACGAGTATTGCGTCCATGTTTTCGAGAACGCCAATTGCGGGCGCGCTTGCGCTATTGCTGTGCGTCAGTGCCTGGGCTGCGCCCGGCACTACGCCGGGCAACTTGTTGTCACAGTCCCAGGGACTGCCTGAAGATTTCGAACAACACTTTTTTGATGTGCCCCTGGCGGTTCGCGTGGAGCTGGATCAACAGTTTCTCGGCGAAGCCATGATTGTCTTGGGACGCGACGACCGTATTACCCTGCTGGAGTTTACCGACAGTGGCGACAGCCCGATTTCGGCAAGTACCCGTGCCACCTGGGAGCAACTTCTGCAACAAGGCATGGCCCTGGGCGGCTGCCAGCAAAGTTGCCCGTCCCAACTATTGGCCGTGCATTACAGCCTGGAAAACTCACTGGTTTCCATCCTCACGGAAAACGTCGAGCGCACGGCCCAACTCAAGCAGTACTACGATCAGCCGTCCAGCGGCAGCCTCGGCCTGATCGTCAATAACCAACTGAACATCACCGGTGGCGAAGACGAGGAAGTCGGCGGGCGCTTCGGCCTGGAAGCCAGTTCCAGCATTGGTAACTGGACCCAGGCGATGAACCTGCAGTTGTCACGCCTGGGCGGCACCGACACCACGCTGTACCACGCCATGCACGAGCTTTATACCCAGCGCGAACTCGAAGGCGATTTTGTGCGCCTGGGGTATTTCACCCCCGGCTCCAACGGCTTGACCCGACAGATCCGCTCCTTCGGCGCCAACCCGGACACCGCAGTCGGCCTGATGTACGGCAGCTCCGACAGCCTGTTGGTCAACAACCCCAAGCCCAGCGTGTACCCGGTGTACGTCACGGCCAGCCGCCAGGCCGCCGTGGAGATCTACCGCGACGGCCTGTTGATTAACACCCAGCCCGTCGCCGCCGGCCTGCAAACCCTGGACACGCGGCCCTTGCCGGGCGGCATCTATGAAGTGGAAGTGCGCCTGATCGAAGACGGCCTGACCACCTCCACCACCCAGGAGCTGATCTACAAACCCAACAACTGGCGCAACGCCGACGAGCGCTGGCGCTACAACACCTTTGTCGGGCGCGAATCCAGGCTGTTGAGCAACTGGGATGAACAACCTTCGGGCTTCATCACCTACGGCGCGGGCCTCAACTACCTGCTGCACCCACGGGCGATCCTCGGTCTGTCCGCGCGTAAAGTGCGCGAAAAGATGCAGTACGGCACGTCCATCGACTGGACCCTGGGCAACAGCCTCAGCCTGTATGCCAACGTCTACCAGACCCAGGACCACGGCACCGGCATGGACCTGCAAACCCTCTACAGCTACGGCACGGGCAGCGTGGTGTTCAGCCACAACCGCAGTTGGCTGGACACCACCCGCACCTACGAGCTGTTGCCGGACGGCACGCGCCTGCGCCAGCGCAACGTGTTTGTCGGCCAGACCAGCACCACGTCGCTGTCCCTCAACCATCGCGTGAGCAACAAGAGTTCGATCAACTCGCGGCTTTCCTACAGCCAAGGCAACCTGGAAGGGCTTGGCCTGGATGTGGGCTGGACCCAGCGCGGCACGCTCCTGGGCAGCGATGCCAACTGGCGCCTGTCGCTGTTCGACCGCCCGGCCACCGCCAGTACCGGCGATCAACGTAACCGTGGCATCGACCTCAGCGTCAGCCTGGCGTTGGGCGCGCCGGGGGAACAGTGGTCGGCCAGCATCGGTTCGCGTACGGCAAGGGACGGCAGCCGCGACAACAACGGTTCGCTGACCTACCAGAAAACCTTCGAAGACCACCTGCTGCAAAGCGTTTCCGGCACCGCGACGGCCGACACCTACGGCGTCGGGTTATCGGGGCGCGCCAGCTTCCAGAACGAGTTGCTCTACGGCGACACCTACGTGCAGCGTTCCTCGTTCAACAACAACGTGAGCGGCGGCCTCAACCTGGCCAGCACCGTGGCGGTGGGCGGCAGCAAGATGGTGCTCAGCAGCCAGCCCCAGGGCGGCGGCGCAGGGATGATCGTGGACGTGGAAACCGACCTCGACGACATCACCCTGCGCGCCGACGACCTCACCGGCGGCAGCGCCCGCCTGCGGCCGGGGCGCAACTTTGTGCCGATCACTGCGTACAAAAGCAGCACCCTGGCGTTCGACTTCGATGGCAATTACCCACCCGCTGCCACTATCCAGCCGGCACGCAGCAACTACCACCTGAACAAAGGCGGCGTGGAGTACCGCAAGGTCAGCGTGATGAAAACCGTCACCGTGCTCGGCCGCCTGGTGGACGAGACCGGCCAGCCCCTGCGCGGGCACCACGTCATCAACCACGCCAGCCGCGCGGTGAGTGAAGTGGACGGCTTCTTCTCCATGGAGATGACCGCCGGCGCGCCGACCCTGGAGGTGCGTTTTGCCAACCAGTTGTTGTGTCAGTTCCGCCTGGACCCTGCGGCGGCGCGGCGGGAGAGCGATGTGTTGATGATCGGCGATTTGCGCTGTACGCCGGACACCTTGGCGGATGTCGCCTTCGCCACTCGCGCGGCGGGCTGATGCCATGTTCAGGAGTCTGTGTGTGAATACGTTCTATCGATGTGTCATTAGTCTGGTTTTGGTGCTCGTGGTATCGCCGGTGTATGCGGGCAATGCTGAAGTCCGTGCAGAGTTTCGCCCGGACCCTTCCAACCCGATGGTCAATCGTTTCAAAAACGTGACGCCCAGCAGTGGCTACTGCCAGCACTTCATCGGGTTTTGCGAGCCACGGGGCTTGTTCAGTCTCAACTTGCCGATCGGTCCGCTAAACCAGACGACCGGCGGACCAGTGCAGGCCAATCACCCCGACCCACGCCAAGGTGCCTACCTTAAGGTGCCCTCGGAATGGCGAACTGTAACGGTGACGAACGACCGAGGCGACAGCGCTCAATTGGAAGTGCGCATTTCCGGCATCGGTGGTCGGCATGACCTGGGCGCGAGCGTGGTAGCGATCACGGGGGGGGGCAACCATGAGCAGCTGTGGAGTACCGGCCGTTGGCACAAGGCACCTGCGCCTTGCCTTCCCTCTGGCGGTTTGACAGGGAGCGACATCCACATTGTCTGGTTTTGGCTTGTGCCGGAAAACGCCGGTGCGTGTGCAACCCAGGCGTTGTTCGACATTCCCAATTATTTTTATCGTTATGTGCATTTCGGCTACGAATTGCGCACACCCAACCCTTTGACGATGCCCTCTGGCACGTACTACGCAAGCCAGACCTACACCGTAGGTCCCGGCATGGACTTTGATCTCGGTGACCGGGTGCTGCCGAACGAGAATCTCGCCACCCTCGATTTTGTGCTGGAGGTGGATCACATCCTCAAGGTCGAAGTCCCCCCCGGCGGCAACCGCATCCAACTCGAACCCCAGGGCGGCTGGCAAGCCTGGCTGCAAAACGGGCGCAAGCCGGTTCGGCTGTTCCGCGACCAGACCATCGGCCTGTGGACCAGCACTGCTTTCAAGATGACCCTCGAATGCCCCGGGCAGGCCATGGGCAACACCTGCAGCGTGCGCAACGCGGCCGGGCACCAGGTACCGCTGGACATTGCCGTGACCTTGCCGCCCGGCCTGGCCGACGCCGCCGGGCGCCCGGTCAACCGCCTGCCATTGGCCCTGGATGGCAGCGGCACCGAACTGTTTCAACCGTCGCGGTATATCGACCGCAAGCCCTCCACCCTGCATTTCGAGATCAAGGCCGACGGCGTCACGCAGATGCTCGAACAGCCGGCCAGCACCTACTCGGGCAGTGCCACGGTGGTCTGGGATTCGGAAGTCTAAAACGCTTTTTTAATGAGGTTGAGTCAATGAAACGTGTGTTGATGTTGTGCAGTCTGTGGCTGGTTTCCCTCGGCGCCCTGGCCGGCCCGCAGATCAATGTGGGGGTGGTGTACGACTACCTCAGCGGCGATAAAAGTACCTACATGAAACGGGTGTTCAACGGCGGCACGTCGACGGCGTTCGTCAAGGTCAACATCCTTGAAATGATCTACGACGCCGACGGCACTTACCGCGAAGTGCCCCTCAAGGACCAGGCCGGCGCCACCGCCCGCGACGGCCTGATGGCCAGCCCGGCGCGCCTGATCGTGCCGGCCAACGGCACCCAGGGCACGCGCTTGCTGTTCATGGGCGACCGCGACAAGGAGCGTTACTTCCGCGTGCGCTTCGTGCCCGTGGTGCCCCAGGCCGAGGACGACTTTGCCGTGACGGACGAAGAGCGCGCCGACTACAAGGCCAGCCTCGCCGCCGGGGTGCGCGTGCTCGCCGGCTACGGCACGGTGTTTTTCGTACGGCCCAAAAATACCCGCTTCGACACCGCGATCCAGGACAACGGCCAGCGCTACACCCTGCGCAACAACGGCAACAGCGTGGTGGTGGTGGACGAGTTCAAGGACTGCGCCGTCGCCGCCCCCCAGGAGTGCCGGCCGACCCTGCGCCATCACATCCGCGCCGGGAACAGCTACGGCTTCGACAAGGAGGCGGGTCGCGAATACCGCTTCAGCCTGATCGAAGGCGACAAGCGCCAAGCCATCGCGGTCAAGGGGTGAGCCCATGTACAAAGTAGCCGCCCTGATTGCGCTGGTCATTGTCTTGGGGTTGTCGGCTTCCCGGGTCGAGGCCGCCGTCGAGCGCGAGACCTTCGAGGTCTACGTGACGATCCCCACGGCCGACTTCTACGTGCTGCCGGTGGACCCGCAACTGGTGCAACGCGAACAGCGCCTGGCCTACAACCCGGTGAGTTCGCAACTGGCCACCTTGCGTGCGCCGTTCGATGTGAAAAACATCGGCGGCGCCATCGGTGCCCGGCTGGACCAGGAAGCGTACCTGTCCAACGGCACCGACCGGGTGGACCTGCGTGTGACCTTCAACAACGTGGAGCTGGGCCTTACGCAAAGCGAAGTCGTCGCCAGCGCCGACGCCCGCCCGGGCAAGCGCGTGGGCCTGGAGATTGCTGCGATCAAGCCGGTGGACGATTACCAACCGGGCAATTATTACGGCACGGTGCATATGGTGTTTGATGCGATTGCGCCCTGAGTGGCTGGAGCGTGTTTTGATGAAGAGTTTGAATGTGCGCGGGTTTATAGCGCTGGCACTGTGGCTGTGCATCACTCCGGCCCAGGCGCTGGTGCAGGAAATGACGGCGGAGTTTCGCCCCGATCCTTCCAACCCGATGGTCAATAAATTCAAGAACACCACGCCGGAAAGTGGTATTTGCCCTTGGCATATTCCTGCGCTGTGCAAACAGCTGGGGATATTCAGCATTCGCACGAGCGACGTCCAGTTCGTGTCCAACGGCCCCATCCAAGGGAATCACAGCGACCCGCGAAAGGGCGCGATGTTCAAGGTGCCCACCGAGTGGCGTGACCTGACGGTCACGAACACAGTCACGGCGAAAACCGAGACCGTCCAGCTCAGAATTGCCGGGATTGGTGGCAAGTTTTTGCTGCCTGCAGGGCATGACCAGTCGGTATGGTTGGATGGAAGCTATCGCTGGGCGTTTCCTGGGCCGCCTTGCCTCGGCACCGGTTACGCGACGGGCAATGCGCGGCTGTTACTGTGGTCGTGGATCACCCCGCTCAACATCGGCGCCTGCACCAGGCCGGCGGTCAAGGATATCCAGGCGCTTTTTTATGAGACCTTCGAGTATTCCTATGCGTTGAAGACTCCCAACCCGTTGAAAATGGACGCTGGCCAATACGTCGGTAGCATCACCTATACCATTGGGCCGAATGCCGACTTTGATTTCGGCGACATCATGATTCCCTCCGACGGCATCCTGACCTTCAACTTCACCCTGGACGTCGACCACCACCTGAAGGTCGAGGTGCCCCCCGGCGGCAACCGTATCGCGCTGGAACCCCAGGGCGGCTGGCAGGCCTGGCTGCAAAACGGGCGTAAACCCAGCCGGTTGTTCCGCGACCAGACCGTCAACCTGTGGACCAGTTCGGCCTTCAAGATGACCCTCGAATGCCCCGAGCCCATGGGCAACACCTGTAGCCTGCGCAACGCGGCGGGCCACCAGGTGCCGCTGGAGGTCGCGGTGTCGCTGCCCTCCGGCCTCACCGACGCCGGCGGGCGGGCAGTCAATCGCCTGCCCTTGCGCCTGGACGGCAGCGGCACCGAGCTGTTCGAACCGTCACGCTATATCGACCGCAAGCCCTCGACCTTGCACTTTGAAGTGAAGGCCGACGGCGTGGCGCAGATGCTTGAACAGGCGGGCAGCACCTACAACGGCACCGTCACCGTGGTGTGGGACTCAGAGGTGTAGGGCCATCAGGCGTTTCCCGCCTCATGGGCCTCCAGTCGCTGCAACGCCTCGCGGGTCAGGCGGCGGGCCAGGTCCGTCTGGCTGGGCAGGTCGTCGGTAAAGCCGGCGGCGAGGATGCGCTCATAGGTCGCGGTGCTCATCGGCTGCCCGCTCAGCACCTCGGCGTGGGGCACGTTGAGGGCGTCGGCCAGGGTCAGTAAACGCGGGGTCTGGGCCAGCCGTTCCGTGGCGGACGCGTTGGCCCACTGGTTCTGGGCGAACAGCAGGTCGTCGAGGGGGTCGAGCAAGGCATTGCCGTGGTCGAGGCTGGCCTGGAACCTTGGCGCATGGGCTTCGCGCAGGTACTGGTCCCAGAAGGGTTGTTCGAGCATGGCTTTCGCCAGCCCATCGCCAGCCTCTGGAACCTGCACATTGTCGAAGGCGTTCTGCAGCTGTTTCGGGCTCACATCGGCCGACCTGCGGTAGCTCATGTGCGGCGATATCCACGGTAGTTTCAGGCGCTCCTGCAACGCGGTCTGGTAGGCCAGGTAGACCTCCACCTCGTCCACCGTGCCCGGTACGCCATCTACCAACTCACTGCTGTAGCGCAAGCCTTGGCCACCCTCGGCGCGGGGTTTGACGCGCTGGGCAATGTCCGCCTGGATGAACCGGTTGAGCCGGTCCAGCCGGGACTTGCCCCTGGCCAGTTCAGCCAGTTCGCGTTCGCGCACGGCGGGGTTCGGCAGGCGGTAGATTTCCGCCAGCCGCACCTGGACGCCCATGCTGTTGAACACCTGTGCGCCCGCGTCGGCGCAGTTCACCGGGTGGCTGGCCATGACGAACAGGCGCGAACGCAGTGTGTGGTCGTCGTGCATGGCGCGCAGCATGCGCCAGACCTTGTCGGTCAATTGTGCACGGCCGGATGCGTGTCGCTCGCCATTGGCCAGGGTCTCGAATACATCGGCAAACTCCAGGCTCTTGATGACTTCGAAGAATCCCTGGGAGCCGTGTTCCTGCTCAAGGTCCTGCCACAGGCTTTTCAGCCCTGGCTGGTGCTGCGGCGGCGCTTTTTCCAGCCAATACGCGCTGTCCCCCTTGGGGGGGTAGGTGCGATAGGGGTCCAGGCCAGCGGCCAGGCGGTAACTGACCAGGCGCTGTTCGCCGTCGGCGGTCAAGCGATTGCGGTCCAGGCGCGTCCAGGCCACTACTTCGGCTTCAGGCGTCCAAGGCAAAAACTGCGGCACACTGTTGATCGCCGTGTTTTGCAGGTCCAGCTCGAACCCCGAGGGTCTCGGCTGATCGAACAGCCCTTCGGGCCAGTCCTCGATGGCGGTGTTGTTCAGGGACAGGGCTTGTAGTTGCGCCATGTCGCCAAGGTTCGGGGCACGGGTCAACTGGCGGTTGTCGCTGAGGTTCAAGCGTTGCAGCTGGGTCAGTTCGCCGAGTTGGGCGAGGTCGGCCGCGTCCCACTGGATCATGGTGTCCATGAAACTCAGCTGTGTCAGCGAAGTCATGCGCCCCACGGCTTGCGGCAGCCGCGTCAGTTGGTTGCCACGCAGGCTGAGGCTGATAAGGCGAGGGAAGTGGTCGAGGATTGCCATGTCGCTGTCGAGCAATTGGTTACCGGCCAACTCCAGGTGCAGCAGATGATCGAAGTTGGCATGCAACGGCAGGTTGCCCAGCTCTCCCGGCAGTTGCACGCCGCGTATGGAAAACGTCTGGGCGGTGGTTTCGATGTTGGCCTCCCAGGCCCGCAACATGCCCCTGGCCAGGGTCAGGCGTTGCTGGCTGAGCGTGATGGGCTCGTCGTCCGGCGCGGCGTTGACCCATTCCAGCAGATCCTCTTGCAGCCGATCCTTTTCCACTTCGCGCGCTGCGAAGCGCTGCAATTGCAGCGGATCGTCGAGGGATTGCAGGTAGGTGTCGATGACGCCTGGATCGGCGTAGGGGTACAGCGCCTTGACCCGGCGTTCCAGCGGGTTGGGGAACAGGTCGCAAAACCAGGACGCCGCACGGTGCATGGGTTTTTGGACGAGGGCCAGGGTGTCTTTGGCGGGTGTTTCGCCGAGCACCGGGTCGGCCAGCACGCGGCGGCGTTCCGCGGGCGCACGCAACGTGTCCATCACCCAACGCTTGAGCGCTGCGCCGTCACCGGGTGCGTAGCCCAGGGCTTGGATTTTGGCCGGGGGCAGGGCGGCGAGCACGGCATTGAACAGGTCAGTGGCGGGCTGCTCCCGCGCCTGGCCGTTGTCATGGATTTCATAGTGTCCGTCGGTCTTGAGCAGCAGCCTTTTGGCACGGGCATTCTGCGGGCCGGCACTGGCGCGCAGTTTGGCAATCGCGGTGTGCTGGCGGATTTCGATGCGGCAGTCTTCGAGGCTGTCGCTGTAGACGCGCAGGGTGTCGAGGAGCATCTGCTCGGTGTCCGGTCCCAACAGTTGCGGGTCGTAGAAGCCTTGGTAGGCGTGGGCAGCCTTGGCCTGCAACTGCCATTCGCGGGCAAGGTTCTTCAGGCGCAAGGGCAGTTGCTTGTGGGTGTCCAACCGGTTCAGTTCTTCCGGCCAGGCCTGGCTGAGGACGTGCTCCACCAGGCTTTTCGGCAGCCCGGGGCATGCTTCGCGCACCTGCAGGCCGCGTTCGCTGACAAGGTCTTCGCTGTGGCGGTAGAGGTAGGCGAACAAGGAGCCCTGGCGCTGGGCGAGGTGGTCGGCCAGGCGGTTGCGCAGGGCATCTATCTGTTGCGTGCGGCCCTCGGGCAGCGTGCCCAGCAGGGTGGTGAGTTCGCCACTGTCGAGGTTGTCCACCAGGCGTTCGGGCAACTTGCCCAGGTTCAAGTCGTCGCGGCTGATGCTCAGGGTCAGCGTGGCGTCGGCTTCGCCGAAGCGCAGGTGGTCGCCGCTCAGGTCGGCGTTTTCATACACCAGGATTGCCCGATCCTGCGGCCAGCCCGGCAGTTCGCGGGCGATGTAGGGGCTCCAGTAGGTGTCCTGGTCCACCGGCTTGCGCGTGCGCAGTTGTTCGGGGATCTCGGCGGCCTGCTGGTTCAGGCGCACGCGCTTGACGGTATCGTCCAACAGCGGTGCCACCAGGTTGTCGGTTTGTACGGCGCGCAGTGTGTCGTGGTCGAGGCCGCTGGTGGCGAGGATCTGTTGCTGTTGCGCCGGGTTGAACGGCCCCAGTTCACGCAGGCGTCGGGTATCGCTCCAGGCGCGTGGGCCGGGGTTGCGCCGGATCGGCGGCGCATAGGCGTCGGGGCGGCTGGCGTGCTGGATGCGATAGTCACCGCTGGCGCCATTGGGGCTGAGTACGTAGTGCGCGCCGTCCACCGGCAGAATGCGCTGCCCGGCATGGGTATGCACGCCCAGTTCATCGGGTGTCGACTCAGCCGGCAGTTGCAGCGTTTGCCGATAGGGCGTCGGGTCCGGGTTCCACAGCCGCGTCTTGCCTTTGACCTCGACAGCCTTGAGCTGGTTGACGAAGGCCGACTCCAGCAGCTTGCCGCCGACACTGAAGGTCGCCAGTTGCACCACGTCCGTGAGCACCCCCACCAGATGCCCGGCGGCTTCCAGCGCCTGGCCCCGGGCCAGGTCGACGACGCCTTCCACCACCTCGTCCAGCAGCTGATAGGCGGTGTAGGCCAGCATCGCCTCGCCCAGCAGGGGCACGAAAGGGGTCGCGACCAACAGCACCACATTCAATGCACTCTCCAGGATGTGGCTGAACGTGTCCCACCAGGCCCAGCGCGCGCGGCTGTCGGCTTGTGCCGTGGACACCGCTTGCTCACGGCCATCGTTGAGGATTTTATTCAGTGCAGCCTGGTACAGCTGCGGCCACAGTTCGCCGTCGATGCGGCTGGCGCTGTAGGGCGCCCGTTGTTGCAGGCCATGGATAAATGCGCGCTGCTGTTGCCGGTCGATAAATTGGCTGAAGAACTGGCGGTAGGCCGGGTCTTGCAGTTTTTTCGCCAACGCCTCGCGAAAGGCCAGGGTGCTGGGGTAGGCCTGGATCGCGCCGTGGGGATCATGGGGGATGTACGCCACCACGGGCGCGACATCCCGCGCCAGGTCGAGGTCGTTGGCAATCAACAGCACGCCGGTGAGCAGGGTGTCCATCAGGCGCAATCGATAAAACTGCATCACCCCGCGCTCGCCCTTCACGGCGCGTTGCAGCAGGTGAAAGGTCGCCGGGTCGATCTCGCCGCGCAGTTGGGCCAGGTGCGCGGCCGCGTTCAGGGCGGCTTGCTGGCTGGCGATCACTTGGGCTTGCAGGCTGTTCCTGTCGGCCTCCAGTGCCGGTTGCAGGTGTGTTTGCAGGTGCTTGGCGTATTGGGCGCCGAGGTCCAGCTCGCGACAAAGATCGACGAATTGCTCGATGCTCATGCGTGTGTGGTGCGTTTCGATGTTGAACTGACCGCGGGCGTCTGGCTGGCTGACGTAGCGCGAACTGTCGGTGAAGCGTTCGTTGCTGGCAAAGTTTTGCAGGGCCGCGTTGAGCAGCGACACGGTGCGGCTGGTGCTGCCCTGGAGAATGGTGCCGCGGCGGCTGACCAGAAACACATGGGTTGCGCGTACGTCCAGGGTCAGCCCGTACTGGCGTTGCAGTGCAGCGACCAGCAGGGGCTCGGCGAAGGTGTACACATCCTGCAGGTCTTTCAAGCGTTGATCGACGCTGTTTTGCCTGGCCCAGGCCTGGGCATTGGCGGCCTTGAGCGGGGTGTGCAGGGCGGCAGGCGCATGGATCAGTTCGGGCAACCGCTCCAGGGACGCCCGGCCCAGCGCTTGTGTTCGGTGCCAGGCGCTGGCGTGCAGCCAGTCGGGCAGGCTGTTCTTGATGAGTGCGTAATGCGGGCCTTTATCCGGTGTGGCAGGCATGGTGATGGACCTTGAGTCGTAGACAAGGCCAACAGCCTAGGAGTGCGGGACGACTGCCAGGGGTTAGATAGTTAGGGCATGGCGGGCGTCGGCCTGCGGGGTATTTGTCTAGTGCGGGGCAGGGACGGCCGCACGCTAGGGTGGGCCTTTGAACTTCACCGAGAATTGTGTTGATGACCGCCACTGACACCCGCCCGATTTCCTTGCGCCAAGTCCATATTGACGAAATTCGCAGCGTGTTTGCTGACCCGCCCTCCCTTGCCACGGTGGCTGCTGACAGCGCCCAGGCGTACCTGGATGTGCATTTCGCCGAAGGCAAGTACAACGCCGGGCATCTTGAAATTGCCGGGCCGAGCGGGCCTTTCCGCTCGGTCACCGCGTGGGTTCTGGAACGCCTCGCCGCTGGGCGGCCGACCTTGCTGGTGGAGCAGTATCATCGGGCGGCAACACGGGTGCGCGAGATCTATGTGCCGAGCAATCTCAGCCTGGCGCAGGTGGAGGTGCTCATCAACCGCTGCGGCAGCGAGCTGCTGGGGTTGTACGCGCGGCGTCTGCAAGCCTGGTGGGGTGAAGCGCTGCCGGTGAACATGACGCGCTGGGGTTACCTGTCCGATGAACTGCTGGAACTGTTGTACGACACCCCTCGGCCACCCGGCATGAACGCGCAACAGTTTGCCGTGGTGCTACCCAAGTCGCTGTTTTACCCACGCCGCCCCAATCGCCTGTGGAGCGCCCACGGGCCGGCACTGCGGGTGCAGACGGTGCATGTGCGCACCGGCGGCGCTACGCAGATGTTGCCGTTGCTGCTGTTCAGCCAACCGTCCGGCCCGGGCGTGGTGCTGTTCAGTGCGGCCAGTGGCGTGCAGGTGCTCGACGACCTCGGCGCAGTCCACGCGTTGTTGCCGGCCCATGCCAGCCCGTTGCTGGCGCCCTTGAGCGGCGAATGGTTCGCGCTGGATGCCCAGGGCGATCCCTTCGATGCCTTGGCCGCCAGTTATTTGCAGCGCCAGTTGCAGGAAATCGCCAGCCTCGATCTCAGGGTGCCGCGCAGCCTCGAGGACTATCAGCAGCTGCTGGCGATCATCACCGACAGCCGCCGTTGGTTCGAACCCAACCTCAGCGCCCGCCAGCAATACCTGCGTGACCACCTGCCGCCCTGGCTGGCCCATGCCGACAGTGACGCGTGCATCGATTACGCGCAGTTGCTCCAGGCCCTGGTGCTGGACCGCCAGCAGCACGGCTACCAGCACTTTCTGGACGGCATCCCCACCTTGCGCAGCTATGCCGACGGGCGCCTGACCACCTGCCTGGGCAAAGAGCCCCGTGCGGCGAACCTTCATCCTGCCGATATCGAGTTGACCTTCGACCGGGTGATCGCCGCCGCAGTGCCGGTGCCCGGCGGCTTCATCGCCGGTGAAGTGCACACGCAGACCCTCAGCCTGACCGACCTGGCCCTGGAAAACCTCGCCGGTCATGGCTACACCGCCAAGTCGATTCGTCTCAAGGGCGCCACGGCCCCGGCCTGGCTGACGTATGCGCTGCTCAAGGCCTGCGTGACCGCGGCGGATGTCGGCCAGGCCTACCCGGCGCTGCTGAAAAAACACCTGATCGATGATCGTGCGGACGCCACCCGCCGTTGCCGGCGCTTCAGCCAGCAACTGCGCATTCAATTGCCGATGCAGGCGCTGGAGTGGCAGATCAAGGGCGAGCATGGCATGACCCGCGATGGCTTTCGTCGGCTGCGAGCGGCCCTGCACGCCAGCGCCGATGGGCGCAAGGTCGATGGCCGGGCGATGGCGTTGTGGCCGTTGGCGTTCAAGGCGACGGCGACGGCCGCCGCAGACCGGGTGGCCAATATGTTCATCATCGGCCCGCAACAGGGCGAGGCCGGTTGCCACGTGCTCTATCGCCCGCTGTACGAGCCGTCGTTACAGGCGTTCACCTCATTGACCGGGTTGTTTGATGCGATCAAGCAACCCGGCGCGCTGCAGGACAGCGTATTGACCTGGATCGACGCGCGGCGCCAGGCGGTGTACGCCAACAAGGGTTTTCACGAGCCCCATGTGCGGCATTTTCTGCCGGGGGACGAGTTCACCACCTACCAGAAACCCGCGCCTGCGCAGTTGAGCAAGACCGTCTCCAGCCTCGACCCGGCGCACCAATTGTTCAGCGCCATGGCCGAGGCGCTGGTGACGCTGGCGGACCGGCAATCGGTGTCCAACGCCGAGCAACGCTGGGCCAGCCTCAAACAGATCGGCTGGTTGGTGTTTGGCACCCTGCAACCGTTGCTGTCCGGGCCATTGATGCTGGTGGGCTGGCTGGTGCAGTTGCTGGACACTGCCGAGCAGGATATCGCCGCGCTGCAAAGCACTGACCAGCAGGCCCGCAACATCGCGTTGATGGACATGCTGGCCAACCTGATGGTGGTGCTCGCGCACCAGGCCGCGCCCCATGATGTGCGTCGGCATGTGGCCCTTGAACACCCGGTCTTTGCGCCCTTGGCCGAGGCGGACACCGCCCCCGTTGCGCCGGTGCTCAGGCTGCCTCCTGCCGGCTTCACTGCGCCCACCAGTTGGGCCAATGCGCGCAATGCGCTGACCCCGGCGTTGCTGGCGCGGCTGCAGGCGATGAGCGTCAAGACCTTTGCCGAACCCTGGCCAAAAACGCTGCCCGGCGCGGAAAAAAGCGGGCCGTGGCAAGGCTTGCTGCGTGACGCACAAAAGACCCCGACGCAATGGGATGCGCTGGTGCGTGGGCATCAATACCGTGTGCGGGTTGAAGGCGGGCGGGTGCGGGTGACCAGCGCCGACGGCAATCGCCTTGGCCCCTGGCTCAAAGCCGTCGCCCCGGGGGTGTGGGAGGTGGATCTGCAATTGCGCCTCAGCGGCGGGGCCGATGGCGCCGCACAAGCACCCGCCGACCCCCAGGTGCTGGAGGCGCAGTACCGCCAAGCCATCACCGCGAGCGGGCGCGCCCAGCGGGCCATGGAAATCGCCCGGCACCTCGCCGAGCAACCTGCGCAAACGATTGATGATGCGCAACGCACACGTGTCCTGGCCAGCTACTGCACGGCGCTGGAAAGCAAGGTCGAGCATGTGCGCAACGAGGTGCAATTGTTGCGGCGCTTGCGCGAGCTGGCACCGCGGCCGCGCTATGAGCAAGAACTGAGCGAGCTGCTGTATTCGGCGCTGCTTACCCTGCAAATATTGGATAGCCAATTGCGCGTCCGGGTGCAGCAAGCCAGCACCCGGCTGTTGCCCTTGCTGAGCCGTGGCGAGGAGGCCTACGCCGAACTGAACCGGGGCATGCGCGAGCTGACGGCCAGTTACGAAAGCGTGATTCACTGGCGCATCGTGGAGGAGCGCTGCTTTGATGAACTGCGGCAAGTCCCCAGGTTTGGGCGGCGCAAGGCGGACCTGGCCGCGCAGACAATCCCGGCGCGCCCCTCGATCCTCGATCTGCAATCCCTGCAACTGGGCACCCTGGCCGGGTTGGCCATCGATGTGCCCGGCTCGGTGTATGAACCCGAGTTGCTGGACAGCCTCAAGCACACCTTCGAACGTGCCCGTTGGGCGACACGCTCCCTGGCCGAATTGCCCCAACTGCAAGCCAGCGATGCCGAGCAGATCGAATTGCTCGACAGCGTAGACCACGTGCTGGCGCAGACCGACGACCGCATCAACCTCTGGCGCGCGACCGAACCGGAGCGGTTCGACGCCGAGTCCCTGGGTAAGCTGCAGGCCTTGCTCACCACCCTGCGCGAACAGGTGGAACGGGACCTGGGCGCGCTGCTGGAGCCGGTATCACCCGATATGCCCGCGCAACCAAGGCCCACCGCTCCGGTCGCCCGCCGCAAGAAAATCATCCGTACGCGCACCCGTGACCTGGTGGTGGTCGGTAGCGACGACGCCGGCAGCCATACGGCGCAATTGACCGACGCGAGCGGAAGTGTGATCGGTACCTTCACCGAGGCGGACGACGGCGTATGGGAGCAACAACCCGCCACCTCCACCCGGCATTCCGACCCCGAGTTGGGGAGTTTGTTGAAGCGCGCCGAGACCTTGGTGCAGGACGTTGAAGGCGATATCACCAAGGTCGAGGCAACGACTTCGCGGGCTCAAGATCCGGCTTCCCTGCAACACTTGCTGGAGGCCCAGGCGCAGCGGCGCTTGTGGGTGGCGGATGCGATCCAGAAGAAATTGCTAGGCCTGGAACATGCCCGCTTGGCGGCGTTGCAACAGGCCAAGGCGCGCAGCCTCGAAAGCCGATTGCGGGCGGCCGTGGTGCGGTTGAACGAGGCCGGGTTAACTGCGCGAATCCGCGCAACCCTCGCGAAAAAAAACCAGCCGCTGACTCAAGACGAAGTGGCGTTCCTCGACCAGCACCATGAAGTCATGATTGTCCGCCGTGGCCCGCGTTCCCCGCTTAAAGGGCCGCCCCCGGAATACTTGCAGGAGTACGCGGTCAACAATGCGCGCACGGGCGAGACCCTCGCGTTTGCCCATTTCCACTATAAAAAGAAAGGTGACCTCGATGACCACTTCACCGCTGCTCACCTCAAGACCGTCGAGCAGGTGCGCATGGGCCGCCAGGCCCAGGCCCAGGTCGAAGCCCAGGCGTTTTCCCGCATGCGCAGCGGTCAGAGTGGGCGGGTGCCGACACTGCAGGTGCACCGTGCAGAGATCCAATTGCAGCTGGCACGCAGGCTATTTTTCAGTGTCGATTGAAGCCAGTGGCGCACACAGGGTATGGCTGCCCGGTTGCAGGTACGGCAACAAAATCGGCGCCATGCCCTTGAGCACCTGCACGGGCAACGCCGAGGTAAAGGTGAACTGCTGCGCCGTGCGCCCCGGCACGTAGGCGGTGAGTGTGCCGAAGTGCTGCTCGCCCAGATAGAACACAAAGGTCGCGGTGCGGTTCAGCGATTTGGAACTGATTACTCGCCCACCCGCGCCGATGGCCTCGATACGGTTATCGCCGGTGCCGGTCTTGCCGCCCATGGCCAGCGGCGTGCCGTCGGCCAGTTTGAAACTGCCGGCCACGCGTTTGGCCGTGCCGGCGTCCACCACTTGGGACAGCGCGCCGCGCAAGGCCTGGGCGACTTCTATCGGCAGCACGCGCTTGCCGGGGGCCGGGTCATTGACCATGCGGGTGTCATAGGGCGTGTCGGCGGCAAAGTGCAAGCTGTCGATACGCAGCACTTTGCCGCGCACGCCATCGTTGAGGATGATCCCCATCAACTCGGCCAAGGCGGCCGGCCGGTCGCCGGAGCTGCCAATCGCGGTGGCCAGGGACGGCACCAGGTGATCGAAGGGGTACCCCACGGCCTGCCAGCGCTGATGAATATCCAGGAACGCCTCGATCTCCAGCATGGTGCGGATGCGGCTGTCGCGGGCGCTCTGATGGCGGCTCTTGAACAGCCAGCTATACACCTCCTGGCGCTCGAACCGGCTGGCCTTGACCACCTCGCTGAAGGTCGCCTCGGGGTGGTTGAGCAGGTAGCCGAGCAACCACAGGTCCAGCGGGTGAACCTTGGCGATATAGCCTTGGTCGGGCAGGTCGTAGGCGCCGGGGCGATAGCTTTGGTACAGCCGTTCGAGACGCTCGTCGCTGAGTTTTTCGTTGACCAGGTGCGAGCGCACAAAACGGTTGAAGCTGTCCTGGCTGGCCTCGGGCAGCAGGTAGCGGTGGACGGCGGCGAGGCGGATGGGCGTGGGGCGCAGGCTGTCGAGGAAGGTGTCGAGCCGGGCCTGGGTGTCTTTCTTCTGGTACTTCTTCCAGAACTTTTGCAGGAAGGCCGTGCCTTCGCGGTCGGCAAATTGCGCCAGGTATTCCTGGCGGCGCGGGTCGTTGTCGTCCTTGAGCAGTTGCGCGCTGTTGTTGGCGCCGGCGTAGGTGGTGTAGCGCACCACGTCGCGCATCAGGCGGATGAACGGCAGGTTGATCGACTCGCGCAGGGCATCGCGCAGGGTGGGGTTGCGAGTGTTGTCCTGGCTGCGGAAATTATGAAAATGGTGCAGGCCGCCGCCGGTGAAAAAGCTTTCGCCGGGGCTGGCGGAGTACGTGCGGTCCAGTGCCGCGTCGAGCATCTTGGCCAGGCTTTTGTCCGGGCTTTGCAGCAGGTAGTCCACGGCCCAGCGGCTCAGGCGGTCCTGGGGGTCGAACTGGAGGTTTTTCAACGCTGCCGGGGCCTGTGCGGCGTACTGCCCATGCAGTTCGGCGATGATTTGCAGGTAGGTGGTGAGCACCCGCAGCTTGGCGGTGGAGCCCAGTTCCAGCTTGCTGCCTTCGTTGATGTCGAAGGGTTGGTCGGTGTTGTCGGTTTGCACCCGCACCCGGGCGCCGTCGGGGGTGAGTTCGAACAGGGTGAAGCTGTAGCGCACCTGGGGCGTGCTGGCCGGGGTCAGCAGGCGTTCGCCGAGCAGGCCGGTCTGGCGCGCGAACTCGGGGTCGGCCAGTTGCTTGAGGTAGGCGGTGACGTCCTGTTGCAACGGCCCTTGCAGGGTCGAGGTGGCGGACAGGTCCAGGCGATCAAGGTCGTACAGCGGCCGTTGGAGCAAGGTGGCCAGGCGGCTGCGGGCGACGCTGATGCCTTTGTTGGTGTCGATCGGTTGCACGGTGGGTTGCAACTGCCAGTCGCGGTAAGTGACCTGCGCCGCCAGCGCCGCCGTGAGCAGGCGGGAATCAATCACGCCGTTTTGCGCCAGCAGGCGTAAATGACTGTCGCTCAGTTGCGCCAGTTCTTCGCGGCCCCGGGCCAGGTAATGGGAGGGCCGGCGCTGGGCGATGATAAGCGTCAGCACTTGGCGCAGGGCCAGGGCCTTGGGGGCAAGGTCCTGGCCCAGCAGTGCCTGGTTCACTTGGTTGAAATCGGCGCCGAACCATACCCGCAACCCCTCGGCCATGCCGTGCACTTCGCCGTGGCCGGGCACGGCGGACAGCGGCACGCTGTTGAGGTAGTCACGCACGATGGTTTGCCGCGCCACCAACGTGTCCGGCCCGGCTTGATAGGCGCGCACACCGGCTGAAAACATCTGCCGCAGTTTTTCGCCGCCGGATAGCGTCAGGCCGTCCGGGGAGTGGCGGTATTTTTCCAGCTGGGTCGCCAAGGTGCTGCCGCCTGCGCTCTGGCCGGGCAGGTGCAGGACCTTCGCGAGTTGCGACCAGGCCGCCTTGGCGAAGCGGGGCCAGTCCACCGCCGGGTTGGCCTGGGGCTGGGCGGGGTCGAGCAGGTCGCGGTTTTCGATGAACAGCAAACTGTCCACCACCAGCGGCGGGATCGTGGCGAAGCTGGCATAGAGTTGTTGCGGGTAGGTGTATTGATACAGCGGCTGCGCGCGGCAGTCGGTGATCGACAGGCCGGCCTGGCTCTTTTCGGCATAGGGTACGAACAGGCCGTTGGCGGTGTAATCCATCAGCCCGGGGGAGAAGCGCGCCTGGGATTCGACCACGTAGCCGCGCTTGAGCAACCGCGCGAGGAATCCCTCCAGGTCGCTGTAGCCCAGGCGCCGGTCAAACGGTCCCGCACCGGGGTAGGCCATGGCGTCGCTGGGGCCGGGTTGCACGCGGTAGGTGAGGTCGTTGGCCAGGCGGCTCAAGTGTTCGGCTTGCAGGCGCGAGGTGCGCACTTCCTTGGCGGCGGCAAAGCCGAGGGCAATCACTGCCATCAGCAGCACCAGCCAGATCAGGCGGCGGGTGTAGCGGTGTTTTTTCGCGGGCAACGGCGCCGGGGTCTCACTGCTGCGATGCTGCGCAGCCTTGTTCGAGTCGGTTTGCCACAGTGCGCCCATAGTCGATTGATCCCTGCACGCAGATTGATCGGACTTGCTGGAAGCTTAGTCGCTGGGGGCTGCATGTGAGGGAATTGTGTTTTATTCGTAGGACTTTTTTCGGGGTGCGCTGCGGCGTTTTGCCGCTGCGGGCAGGTCATATGCTCCTGTAAAGTGGATCTATGTCGCGTTGTTTCACTAAATTACCCCTGTTTTATAGTGAAAGACCCTGACCTTCAGTTTTTATACTGCACGCCCCGCCGAGCTGGTCTCGAGACGGACACTCCAATAACAAGATGAGGTTGTACCCCTATGCCAGTCGGCAACCCACTGCCCCACGGCGAGACCGCTCAAGGCGGCCCGCTCAAACGCGAACTTGGTGAACGCCACATCCGCCTGATGGCCCTGGGCGCCTGTATCGGTGTCGGCCTGTTCCTGGGGTCGGCCAAGGCCATCGAAATGGCCGGCCCGGCGATCATGCTGTCGTACATCATTGGCGGCCTGGCGATCCTGGTCATCATGCGCGCCCTCGGCGAAATGGCGGTGCACAACCCCGTCGCCGGTTCGTTCAGCCGTTATGCCCAGGACTATCTCGGCCCGTTGGCGGGTTTTCTCACTGGCTGGAACTACTGGTTCCTGTGGCTGGTGACCTGCGTCGCGGAGATCACTGCCGTGGCCGTGTACATGGGCGTGTGGTTCCCCGATACGCCGCGCTGGATCTGGGCCCTGGCGGCGCTGATGAGCATGGGCACGATCAACCTTATCGCCGTGAAAGCCTTTGGTGAATTCGAATTCTGGTTCGCGCTGATAAAGATCGTCACCATCATTGCGATGGTCATCGGCGGTGTCGGCATCATTGCCTTCGGCTTTGGCAATGACGGCGTGGCGCTGGGTATTTCCAACCTGTGGAGCCACGGCGGCTTCATGCCCAATGGCGTGCAAGGCGTGCTGATGTCCTTGCAGATGGTGATGTTTGCCTACCTGGGCGTGGAGATGATCGGCCTCACCGCCGGTGAAGCGAAGAACCCGCAGAAGACCATCCCGAGTGCCATCGGCTCGGTGTTCTGGCGCATCCTGCTGTTCTACGTCGGCGCACTGTTCGTGATCCTGTCGATCTACCCGTGGAATGAAATCGGCACCCAGGGCAGCCCGTTCGTGATGACCTTCGAGCGCCTGGGTATCAAGACTGCCGCCGGTATCATCAACTTCGTGGTGATCACCGCCGCGCTGTCGTCGTGCAACGGCGGCATCTTCAGCACCGGGCGCATGCTCTACAGCCTGGCGCAGAACGGCCAGGCCCCGGCCACGTTCGGCACCACGTCGAGCAATGGCGTGCCGCGCAAGGCCTTGTTGCTGTCGATCTTTGCCTTGCTGCTGGGCGTGCTGCTCAACTACCTGGTGCCGGACCAGGTGTTTGTGTGGGTAACCTCCATCGCCACCTTCGGCGCGATCTGGACCTGGCTGATGATCCTGCTGGCCCAGCTCAAGTTCCGCAAAGGCTTGAGCCCGGCCGAGCAGGCGGGGCTCAAGTACCGCATGTGGCTGTACCCGGTCAGTTCCTATATGGCCCTGGCGTTCCTGGTGCTGGTGGTAGGCCTGATGGCGTACTTCCCGGACACCCGCGTGGCGCTGTACGTAGGGCCGGCGTTCCTGGTGCTGCTGACGGTGCTGTTCTACGTGTTCAAGTTGCAGCCCAACAACGCCAGCGCTGCTGCGCCTCAATCGGTCTGACTGGGCTCGACCCGTTGCGCCCCGCTTTGGGCCGCACGGGTCAACTGGCTGATAAGGCGGTTGAGCTCGGCTTCCTTGACTTCCTTGATTGACTGGCGCCGCTCCTGATAGTCCATGGACATCGTGTCAGGCACTTCCTGTTTCAGGGCTTCGAGCTTGTAGCGGGCGGTTTCTTCGATGGTGGTAAAGGGTTCCGGGACATGCCGCGCCAGGTACTGGACCCAGAATTCTTCCGTCAGCAAGGCGTTTTCCAAGGCGCTGGTTTTCCCCACTTCGCGCAGTTTTTTACGCGCTCTTTCCAGGTCTTCCGGCAGCACGTGGTCGCCTGGCGAGTAGCGGCGATTTTCCTTCAGGATGGGCAGTTTGAACTCCTCCGCCAATTCAAGCCGAAAGAACAGCTTGACCTCAACATCGTCCGGCTCGGGCGCTGGCGGTCGGTGGCTGCCATGCAGCGCTTGCAGATGGTCCTCGGCAAATTGGTCCAGGTTGCGCAAATAGAACAGGCCTTGCGCCAATGCCAGCAACTCCCGGTTCGCCTGGTTGGAGCTGGGTTGCGCCATGGCCTGATGTTGCTTGTGCCGCAACTCCATATCGATGAATGTCAAAAGGGCACCGTCACCGCACGTCCCGGATACGTAGGTGTTGAGAAAGATGCTTTGGCGCAGCTCATAGGATTCGGCCATGGCCTGCAGCAGGCGCCAGACCCGGGCGATCAGGGCCGGTCGGCGATCCAGCTTGTTCACGTAGTCGTCCGCTTGGGTCAAGTCCCGCAGGACCCGAAACGTGTCATCAGGGCTGGCGCTGCCTGGGGCATTGTCATGCTCCAGTTGATCCCACAAGGTTCTTCGTTGTGCATGTTCGGCCGCCGGAACCCCGTCCAGCCATTTGTCCACGGGGTTCGGTTCGGGCGCTACGTGGTGGACGCCGGGTATGGCCCCCCCCAACGGCTGTGCGGTGCGCGTCCGATGCTCGTTCAGACGTTGCAGCGCGTCGGCGCTCAAGGGGTTGTCATGCAGGAACGTGCCCTGGTTGGCCGGTCGCATCTGCGGGTCGGTGAAGAGCTCGGCGGGAATCGTGGCGATGTTGTTTTCTTGCAGCCGCAGGTCCCGCAACTGGGTCAGGCGCTCCGCCCCGATGGGCCATTGGCTGATGCCGGTGCGATGCAGGTCGAGGCTGTGCAGGCGCGCCATGCCAGAGACATCCGGGCTCAGGCCCAGCGGGTTGTGGCTCAGGTCCAACCTTTCCAGGTGGGTCATCGCGGCCAGCTGTTGCCGCGATTGCGTGGTCAGCACGATGCTGTTGTGGCTCAGGTCCAGGATCTCGAGGTGCGTCATCTGCGTGACGCTGCTGGGTAACTGCGTCAAACCGCAGTCCAGGTGGAGTTTCTTGAGGTTGGGGAATTGGCGCAGGAAGGCGTTGCCGCTGGGGGGGAACGCACTGCCTGCGATCTTCAGGTATTCAATGTGTTCGAAGCCTTTGATCGCGGGCATGAAGTCGATGTTTGGCAGGTTGTTGCCGTCCAGTCGCAACTCCAGGCCGTGGGCATGCAGCAGGCCAGGATGATATTCCAGTGACTCCTGGCGCCAGGCTTTGAGGATCTGCGCAGTCATGGCAATGCGCAGGTTGGGGTTCATCCAGCCTTCGAGTTCATGATCGCCGGGGTAGTCGGCGGCCGCCCAGCGATGGAGCTCAAGTTCCAATGCCTGGTATTCCATTTTTCGCCGCTCCAGTTCCTGCAACACCTGCGGTTCGCTGAGCCGCAGGTTGCGTGTCAGGTCGAGCGCGTCGTCCCTGGACATCCTGGGGTAGACCTCGCGGACTTTGCTGACCATGTCCACCGAGAACAGCAGGCTCAGCGGCCACCAGTTGCGCAAGGTGAACGGATAGGCCGTGAACGAGCTGTTGACGGGCATGGGCGGCTGCAGCCAATACGGGATATGCGGCAGGCCGAGCAGGTCCTTGATCGCGACGCGCTGGTTGAGTGCCAGTTCAGCAATGGCGTTGCGCAGGGGCGCGAGTTCGCCGCTGTCGTCCAGCCCGAGGGCCTTGCGCTGGGTATCGCTCAATACGCGCCAGACGGCGGTGAGCAGATCGGTAGAGGTGTTGAGCGGGTCACTTATCAACTGGCCTTCGGCGTCATACGCCTGATAACGCGCATCCACCCGCGCCAGTCTCTTGCGCTCGCTGCCGGCCAGGTGCCCGGCACTCTCGAGCAACGGCCCGGTGGCGCTGCCCTGGTGAATGTCCAGGCGGGCATCGGTGGGCCAGCCGGGCAGCAGCTTGAGCACATGCAAGATGATTTTTTCGCTGTCGGGGTTGGCGACGGTGGACAGGTACAACCCCTCGAACGCCCGGTTGAGGCGCACGTCATTGGCGGTCAGTTTTGCCTGTTCGCCCAGGCGCAGGGGTACCCAGTCCTTCTCGCTCAGTTGCTTGATTTCATGGGGGGTCGCATGGTCGATCAGGGCCTGGATGGCGCTGGCGGGCAGCTGCGGGAAATGCGCGTGCAGGCGCGCGTGCAGGCGGTTGCCGTTGC
Organism: Pseudomonas sp. 18.1.10; assembly: GCF_024655625.1. Taxonomy (NCBI): domain Bacteria; kingdom Pseudomonadati; phylum Pseudomonadota; class Gammaproteobacteria; order Pseudomonadales; family Pseudomonadaceae; genus Pseudomonas; species Pseudomonas sp. 18.1.10. Next base: position 12,574 of record NZ_JANLGL010000041.1, on the reverse strand, counting down.
GTTCGCCCTGGGCGTACAGCGTGTCGAACAGTTGGCTGCGTTCGCGGTAGGCGTGCTCGGCGATTTTTTTTGCCAGCTTGAACAGGCGTTCTTCCTGGCTTTGTGGCAGCTCACCGAGCAGGGCGCGGCTCAGGTCATCGTTGCGCACCAGGTGGGCCAGGGGTTCCTGGCTGCGGCTCTGGGTGTCGGACAGGCGGATTTTTTGCGCCGCGCCGGCGTTCGCGGCCGGGTAATGGGCAAGCGTGCGTCCGGCCTCATCATGCAGTTCCAGCACATGGCTGGCGGGCCATTGCGGCAGCGCGCACACCAGCAGCAATTGCAAGGAGGGCTTGGCGCTGCGGGTGGCCGAATAGGTGGTCATCGCCTTGATGAAATGCAGGATTTTGCGCTCGATACCAAAGCGCTTGCTGCTGTCTTTCAACAAGGGCGGCGGGGGCAGGCCGGCGCAGTGCACTTCACGCAAGGCGCGGGGCGGTGTGCCGGTGACCTTGAGCAGGCGCGCGGCGGTGGGCTGATCGACGCTGAAGTCGTCAGCCCCCAGGCGCGATACCAAGTGATAGTCGTCCCAGGTCAGCGGGTTTTCGCTTTCCAGGCGCCAGGCGCCATGGCGGTTGTGCTTGAGGCGTGGGGTATCGACGCCGACTTTCTGCGGGTGCTTGAGCCGCCACACGCGCCGCTGTTGGTCGAAGGTGACCGGGTAGAACGAGCCGTACAGTGGCATCAGCTGTTCGCCGTTGTAGTCATACAGCCCTTCGGGGTTGGGGCGCAGGTCGGTGGGCAATACCAGCTTTTTCTCGTATTGCGCGAGCGAATAGTCGAGCAGGCTGACCAGGCCGGCAGGGCTGCGGCGTTCGCTCATCAGGTCGCCCAGGGTGTTGCGCAGGCCCTGGGCATCGGTGGCGGAACTCATGCCCAGCCGGCTGCGCTCGTGGGGTTGCAGCAGCGAGCCGATGGCGAGGTAGAAACTGTCCACGGCCGGCGACACCGGGATCGGCCCGGACGTGGGGTCGTAGGCTTCGTAGCGGCCGTTGCCGTAGTGCAGCAGTTCGACGGTGGTGTCTTCGGGGCCTTTGTGTGTGTAGCGGTTTTTGGGGGTGCCGCTGGCCATTTCGGTGACCACAAAGTGGCGTTCGCAGTGTTCCAGCAGCAGGCTGGAGGCGAACTCCCTGGCCCATAGGTCGGTGTCTGGGCTGAACGCCCTGGGGTGGTACAAACCGTCGATCACCGCGTCGATACGCAAGGCTGTGCGGTGTTGTTCCAGGTGTTCGCGTACGTTGCCCGGCAACACGCCTTCTTGCAGGTAGGCGCTTTGCTGCGTGGTACTCAGGGGTGTCTTCTCCAGCAGTTGCTTGAGGTTGGATGGGCTCAAGGGCGCAAACTGCGCGTGCAGTTTGCTCAGCAGCGCAGTGACCTCCACGCCCGTGCCTGCATTTTTGATCGGTACAAACGGGCGCGCCGCATCCCCGGCCGGCACCTGGTGCCGCGCATGCCTCGCGTAGTGGGTCATGGCCGTGAACAGTGCGGTGCGCTTTTGGCTGGCCAGGGCCGCGATTTGTACGCGTAGCCGCGCAATGCGCTGGGCCTCGGTGAGGTTCGGGCTGCCTTCCTTGCCCAGGGTCGACGTGGCGGGTTGCTGGCGGATAATCGACTCGAACAGGGACTCTTGGGTGGCGACGTCGGTGGCCGGGGCGTCGAGGGCGAGGTAGGTGCCGTCGTCCCTGCGCTTGAGGTTGATGGCCAGGGTGGCGGTTTCGTTGGCCGCATGGCTTTCAAGCAGGTTGCCGTGCTGGTCCCGCACGTGGATCACGGCGTCGGCGGGCCATGTCGGCAGTTGCGTCAACAGGGCGAGCAGGGCGCTGCCGGCATGGGCGGGCAGGTTGCCGCGATGGTGGAAGCCTGAGCTCAGCTGCTCGATCACCCGATCAACCTGCACGCGGCGGACGGCTTCGATCAGATTGACCGGCGGCGGTTCGCCGGCCCAGATCGCGTCCAGTGTGGCGCGGGACACGGCGGTGCTGCGCAGCAGGTTGCGCAGGTGTGCCGGGGGCACCGCGGCCTCGCCGTTGGGCAGCATCTGCTCGATCAACTGGTAGTCCGAGAGTTGGCCAGCGCCGTGCAGGTCGAGGACCCAGGCTTGCCGCTTCGGGTCGAACGTGATCGGCGCGGCGAAGCCATTGCCGTTGCCGTTGCGCCGTTTGAGCACAAAGCCTTGGGTCTTGGGGTCGGTGCTCACGTGTGCCACGTATTGTCGATCCCCCTGTTGCACGCGCACGTAGTGATGGCCGTTTATCAGGTAGAGGCCCTGGGCATTGGCCATCTGGCCGTCAAGCAGGCGTTGGTCGGCGACCGCGTAGGGGGTGATGTCGGGTTTCCACAGCGCCTGCGTGCCGTCGCTGTGGGTGACCTTGCGCGGGCCGCCCATGCGCTGCATCAGGCCTTCGATGCGCTGGCGATGGACGCGCCCGGCGGTGGAGATCAACAGGCCGTTCACGGCCAGGTCCGCCACGTCGGCCATGGCGGCGGCAAAGTCACTGGCCTGGCCCTTGGCGGCTTCGTTGACGCCGACGATCAGGCTGTAGGTCAGGTTGCCAAACACCACGACCTGCATCACCCGGTTCAAGCCGCTGACGCCACCCGGTACCGGGGTCATCAGCAGTTCCATGACTTCACTGGCAATCGCTGCCGCGCCGTCGATGACCGCTTGCAGGTCGCGCGCCGAGCGCTGGGTGGCGAGGGTGGCGAGGTTGGCCTGGTAATGCTGGGTGTGGCGATAGGTAAGGGCCTGCACCAGGGGCAATGGACGGCTGGGCTTGGGGTCGTTGACGAATCGCAGGTGGTCCAGGGTCTGCTCTGGAAATACGCTGTGGAATGAATCATAGAGAAACCCCGCCACCGGGCTCAGGCCCTCTGGCCGTGGTTCTTCGCGCAGCAGCTCAGTGAACAGGTTGATCTCGGTGACCGGCAGTTGTCGCGCGAACCAGCCCAGGTCGCCGTCACGGTGGCTGGCCTTGATGTCGTCGAGAAACGCCGCACCGGCCACCTTGGCATCCGTGTGATAGCGCAAGGCGCCACCGGGACGGAACGGGAAATAGGACACCACCCCCAGGCTTCCCACCTTGATTAGCAGCAGGGGCAACGGGATGCTCGTGCCCGACAGGGCAAAGGGCACCGCCGGCAGGATGGTTTTATCGAGGTCCATGCTCAGGGTCTCGAAGGGCAGTGCCGTGCCGCTGCCATCGATCGCCGCGACCAGCTTGTCGTACAGGGGTTGCGTCAGGCCTGTACTGGCGCGGTCGCGATACGCCTCCAGCGCTTCGAACAGCAGGTGGGTGCGCGCACTGGTCTCGATCAAGCCTTGCAGTTTGCCGCCGGGGCCCAGGGCGCTGGACAGCTTGGCTTGCAGTTGGCCGCCCAGGTCCAGCTCGCGGCTGATGGCGATGAATTGGCTGACGGTCAGCTGCTTTTCACTGACGCCGGTCAGGTACGACGCATCGACATACCGGTGCCCCGAGGCCTGGGGTGTACCGGTGGCGAAGTCGAAGTTCAGGCAGGCCGCGTCCCATAACGACAGGCTTGAAACATGGGTGCGGTACTTCCATTCGTCCACGGCGCGGCGAAAACGTGCACCTTGGGCCAAGCCATCGAGGGTGCTTTTGCGCGGCTCCCAGGGCAGGGGCGGTTCGAGCTTTTCCAGGTAACGGGTGTGCAGCGTGATGGCGTGGGGGTCGAGGCCGCCGAGTTTGTTGCGCAGTTGCTTCACGCCGGTGTCTTTGAAGTCTTCGATCAGCCGGGCATTTTCCGCGTCAACCGCCTTGAGTGCGTCGTGGGCGGCACGTTGCAGCCTGAGGTAATCGAGCCGTTGTGCGAGCGTCAGCGGGCTCATCGATTGCGCCACAATCTGGCGCAGCAGTGCCAGGGCCTGTTGCTGGCCCCAGGATTCGCTGGACTGCAAGTGGCCGGACAGGCCGTTGACAAGGTGGTGGTTGGGCATCGAGTGCTTCCTTTCACAATAAAATCGGGAAAAGAATGGAAGCACTCGCTTAGGTGCGCAGGGCGCTAGCTATGTAGTGCGTTGGCTCAGGCGCTTGTTCAGCTCCAGCCAGGCGCCCAGCGCCGCCATCAGGACAACCCCGAACAGCGCCGTCAGCAGTTGTATCAGCAGCGCATCGCCGGCCATGGCGTTGAGCATGTCGGCCAACGGCGCAAGCAGCACCCCCAGGCAGAAAATCTCCAGCGAAAACCGCCCCATGCGGCACACCTGCGCGGCCACCGGGTGTTGCGTCCAGCCAGCGGTGGGCAGCAGCTTCGCGGTGACATAGGCCAGGGCGAGGAAGTGCAACAGGCGCACGGGCGACAGGTCGGTCTTGCTGATGGGGTAGATCAGGTCGCTGATCGATGCCGGCATCAGCGCGTCATGGATCTCGGGCCAGCGCCACGCCACCGTAATCAGGCCGGTGACCACGACGTACAGCGCTGCCGCGACAAACAGCGGCTGGCGCAACAAGGGTTGGCTCTGGACCGGCTTGGCCTGCCCGCTGCGAATCGCCGCCGCGCCGCCCAGCACAAACAGCAACTGCCAGGTCACCGGGTTGAAGTACCACACGCCGTCCTCGATTGCCCGCAGGTTCCAGCCCATCCACGGCGCCAGCAGATACACCGTCAGCGACACCGCCACCACTGCCATGGGCCAGCGCAGCATCAGCGGCAACGCCAGCGCCAGGCTGGCGAGCAAGACGATGTACAGCGGCAACGGGTCCATCAGGTTGGGCTTGAAGCGCAGCAGCAACTCATCGAGCAGGGCCTGTTGCGGATGAGTGATGAAGTGGGTCATGCCCATCTCTTGCACCAGGTCGCGGGTTTCCACATGGCTGTTGGCGAAAAACACGATGCCCATCAGCATCGCCAGCAAAAAGATGTGCACCACGTACAGCACCCAGGTGCGGCGCAGGATTTTCAGGCAGGCCATCCAGTAGCCTTCGCGTTGCAGGACTTTGCCGTAGGCCATTACCGAGGCGAAGCCGGCGAGGAACACAAAGACCTCTGCCGCATCGCTGAAACCGAGGTTACGCAGGGTGATCTGGCCGAGGGGGTTGTGGGGGACGTGATCCCAGAAAATGAAGATCAACGCCAAGCCGCGAAAAAAGTCGATGCGTGGGTCGCGTCCGTTCAGCATGGCAGCGGGCTCTTGTACAGAATTTTGAGTAATGACGGGCAGGCGCGAGGGCGCCTCACGTCGGGCGCGCGCAGGTTGGCGGTATTTGTAAGCAAATGCAAAGGTTGGGTATTACTGAATGTCTCAATACTTGCCGCCTGTCGTCACCTGTTAAACCTGACAGTAGACGAGCCAGAAGTGCCGTGGCCTGCTAGACAGAGACGAATCAGGGGCCCGTCATGACCGGACTGTGGAAGGGATTTTCCAGCTACGCAGTGATTGGTATCGCCAATACGGTAATCCATTGGCAGCTGTTTTTTGTCCTGCGCACCGCGTTTGAACTCAGCCAAGCCATGAGCAACCTGTTGGCCTTTTGCGCAGCCGCCTCGTTCTCGTTTTACATGAATACCCTCTACACCTTCACCGTGCCGGCATCCTGGGCGCGCTACCTGGTGTTCATGGCCTGCCTGGGAGGCTTGAGCCTGTTGGTGGGCTGGTTGGCTGACCGCCAGAGCCTGCCAGCAATCATCACCGTGGTGGTGTTCTCGGTGCTGAGCCTGGTGCTCGGTTTCCTGCTTTCGAAGTGGGTGGTGTTTCGCGAGCGTCGTCGGTGATGCTCTCGCTGATCGTGCCGGTGTTCAATGAAGAACAGGCGGTGTCTGGCTTTTATCACGCTGTGCGCCGGGAGCCGTCATTGCAGGCGCACCGTATCGAGATCGTCTTCGTCAACGATGGCAGCACGGATAACACCGCAGAGCTCATCAGGGCTATCACCCAGCAGGACAAGGCGGTGGTGCTGGTCAATTTTTCGCGCAATTTCGGCAAGGAAGCCGCCCTGTTTGCCGGCCTTGAGTACGCGGGTGGTGACGCCGTGGTGCCCATCGATGTCGACCTTCAAGACCCCATCGAGGTCATCGCCCAGTTGATCGAGCCCTGGTGTCGCGGCGCCGACGTGGTGCTGGCCAAGCGGCGCAACCGCTCCAGTGACGGCTATTTCAAACGCCACAGTGCGTCGCTGTTCTATCACCTGCTGAATCGCATCTCCTACACCCACATTGAAGAAAACGTCGGCGACTTCCGGCTGATGGACCGCAAAGTGGTGGATGTGATCAAGGCACTGCCGGAGCAACAGTTGTTCATGAAGGGGGTGTTGTCCTGGGCCGGCTTCAACGTTGCCATCGTGGAGTACGACCGTGCGCCGCGTACGGTGGGCCGAAGCAAATTTGATGGCTGGAAATTGTGGAACCTGGCACTGGATGGCATTACCTCGTTCAGCACGTTGCCGCTGCGGCTGTGGAGTTATATCGGCGGTTGTATCTCCCTGGTGGCGTTGGTGTATGCCGGGTACCAGATAGTGGACAAGGTGTTGTTTGGCAATGCGGTGCCGGGCTATCCGTCGTTGATGACGGCGATATTGTTTCTGGGTGGGGTGCAACTGATCGGGATCGGGATATTGGGGGAGTATGTGGGGCGGATTTACATGGAGGCGAAACACCGACCTCGCTATGTCGTCAGCTCGATATTTAGAAGTCCTCTCTCTAAAAACGATTGAGTCTGCTCGCAAGGTGTTGAATGAAACTTAGACGTTCTGCGCGTGCGCTTGGCATTCGAGGTTTAGGGGCGATGGGGTGTGTATTCATCGTGTTGAGCCTGGCTGCGTGGGTGAGATTTTACGAAATAGACAAGCCTGCTATTTGGTCGGACGAAGGTTTCACCTTGATACTGAGTGCACTATCGCCGTCCAGTATTATTTTTCACACCGGTCAGGATGTTCATCCGCCCCTCTATTATTTGGTATTACATGTCTGGCTCGATATGGGGGGGGATACCATTGCCGTGGCGCGCAGTCTGAGCGCGTTGTTTGGTCTCGGTACGGTAGCGCTGGGTATATGGTTGACCTACTTGCTGAGCAATCAGCGTGCGGCGGTGTTGGCGGGGTTGCTGCTAGCGTTGTTTCCGTTTGCTGTCCGTTATAGCCAAGAAATTCGCATGTACGCGATGTTGGGTTTTTTGATGGTAGGAGCGACTGTTGCATTTGTTTACTGGTTGAGACGTCCTGAAAAGAAAGTGCCGTTGATGGTTTACGCAGGGTTGATGTCGATGGGGTTATATACTCATTATTTTGCCGCAATCTGCCTGGCCTCCCATTGGTTGTTTTTATGTTTGTTGTTGGTGAGTAAAAAAGGGTTTTTTGAATGCCGTTGGTTGCAAGGTTGGTGGTTTAGCAATGTTGCGGTTGTGATGCTTTTTTTACCATGGCTTCCCTACTTGAAAAGACAGCTTCAATATTCGGGGTTTAACTGGATACAACCCCCTGATATAGACTCATGGGTGTCGACGATCTGGCGGTTTGTGACGTTCAATGACGGTGTGGGATCGGCGCGCTGGTTTTCTTTTAGTTTGCCGTTGGTACTTATAATTATCTCTGGGGTGTTGTGGGTACATGACAAAAGTGAGAGGGCATGGTGTCGGCTGCTGGTGGTCTATATATGGTTTCCGTTGTTGTTTATTACTGCGATTTCGCCTATATATCCTTTGTTTGTGGACCGTTATTTTCTATTTTGTGCATTGGGTATTCCAATGTTGCTTGCAATTGCCATTGACGCGAGTTGGCAGGTAAGTAGGGGTTTTTCTTGCCTGTTGCTGGCGGTTACGGTGTTTTTGCAAGGCGCGGGTGTGAGTGCGGTGTATGAAGCAGGGCATGCCGTATATAACGAAGATAATCGCCTGGATGTGATGGCGTCTTACTTGAATGCTCATGTTCAGACGGGTGATGAAGTGGTGATAACTAACGGTTTTCTCTACTTTCCTTTCGATTATTACAACAAGACGGGGGTCGTACCTATGCTATTCACGCCTGCGCGACAGGACGGCACTACGGGGAAGCCTAATGGTCACCAAATCTGGACATTGACTCAACCTCAGGCGGATAGGATTTATATCGAAAAACTCGAGTGCCTGATAACTGGGACGGGTCGGGCATGGGTGCTGGGCAGTAGAGAGGGCGCGCCGACGGCGTTTCCCGAGACGTGGCGTGTTCTCAGTACATTTGTTTCGGGCGACGCCCAGGTTCAACACGTGCAACTAGGCCATGAGGACGCAGTCTGTCCAGAGATGCTTAAGTATCAATGATTACCAAGGTGCCATGGCTGCCTTCAAGCACGGCGTGCGATGTCTTGGCCGGGACCCAATACATTTGGCCTGTGCCAACGTTCACTTCTTGCCCGGCTATCGATAGGCGCAAACGCCCGCTGATAACCAACAATCCTTCGTTGTAATCATGGGTTTCCTCCTCATAAGCCTGCGCATCCATGCGCAACACCTTGATACGCGCGGGGCCGACCTGGCCCAGGCACGTGGATTTCCAGCTGTCGGGCAGTTGTCCGGCAATGGCAGCGAAGTCCAGTAACGGCATGTGAATCTCCTTGTTTCAACGGTGCCGTCGGTGGTCCGGTTCAGCGGGGGGTAGGTGTTTGGTTCAGAACGCATCCATCAACAGCACTTTGCACGGCTTGGCTTGGAAGGCGTTGATCTGCGGCACCAAGCGGGTGAAGTGTTCGGTCTGGCAATGGGTGTCGAGTGCCGCCTGGTCGGGCCATAGCTCGATGAAGACAAAATGCCCGGGGTCTTTTTGATCGATAAATAAATCGTAGGCAATACACAGCGGTTCCTGGCGGGTTTTTTCCACCAGTTCGGCGTACCACGCCCGTACCGTTTCCACATGTTCGGGCTTGATGAAATCTTCGGCAATGACCTTTAACACAGTGCGGCTCCTTAAGCGGCGTCAACTTCATGGGGTTCAAAACTGTCGGCCCGCGCCATCTGCCACATGCGCGAATAGAACTCGCCATTCACCTCGCCGGTCAGCAATTCGCCGGGCTTGAGGAACACATGCAATTGCGAGAACAGCTTGATCTCGGTCGCCGACATGCGCCGTACCAGGTGCTTGGCCGACAACTGCGATGGGTGATCGAGGCCTGCGGCGGCGAGCATTTCGGCGAGGGCCTTGAGGGTGTTGCGGTGGAAGTTGAACACCCGCTGGGCCTTGTCCGGCACCACCAGCGCGCGCTGGCGCAGTGGGTCTTGGGTGGCGACACCGGTCGGGCATTTGTTGGTGTGGCAACTCTGCGACTGGATGCAGCCGATGGCAAACATAAAGCCCCGCGCCGAGTTGGCCCAGTCGGCGCCGATGGCCAAGACGCTGGCGATATCGAACGCACTGACAATCTTGCCGCTGGCGCCAAGCTTGATCTTGTCGCGCAGGTTCAGGCCCACCAGGGTGTTGTGCACAAACAGCAGGCCTTCACGCAGCGGCACACCGATATGGTCGGTGAACTCCACCGGCGCGGCGCCGGTGCCGCCTTCCTTGCCGTCGACCACGATGAAGTCCGGGAGGATGCCGGTTTCGAGCATGGCCTTGGCAATGCCCATGAACTCCCACGGGTGGCCCAGGCAGAACTTGAAGCCCACCGGTTTGCCGCCGGACAGTTCGCGCAGTTGGGCGATGAACTGCATCAGCTCGATTGGCGTGGAGAACGCGCTGTGACGCGACGGCGAGATGCAGTCTTCGCCCATCAGGATGCCGCGGGTCTCGGCGATTTCCTGGGTGACCTTGTGCTTGGGCAGGATGCCGCCGTGGCCGGGCTTGGCGCCTTGGCTCATCTTGATTTCGATCATGCGTACTTGCGGGTTCTGCGCCTGCACGGCGAAGCGTTCCGGGTCGAAACGACCGTCGCTGGTGCGGCAGCCGAAGTAGCCGCTGCCCAGTTCCCAGGTCAGGTCGCCGCCGTGTTCGCGGTGATACGGGCTGATGCTGCCCTCACCGGTGTCGTGGGCGAAGTTGCCAAGCTTGGCACCCTGGTTGAGTGCGCGGATCGCGTTGGCGCTCAACGAACCAAAACTCATCGCCGAGATATTGAACACCGACGCCGAATACGGCTGTGTGCACTGCGGGCCGCCGACGATCACGCGAAACGCGCTGGGATCGCTCAACGGCGCGGGGCGCATGGAGTGGCCGATAAATTCGAAGCCTGACTGGTACACGTCGATCAGGGTGCCAAACGGTTTGTCGGCGGATTCGTTCTTGGCCCGCGAATAGACCAGCGAGCGTTGGGCGCGGGAGAAGGGCAGGGCGTCGCTGTCGGACTCCAGCAGGTACTGGCGGATTTCCGGGCGGATGGCTTCCACCAGGTAACGGATATTGCCCAGGATCGGGTAGTTGCGGCGCACCGCGTGGGGGCTTTGCAGCAGGTCGAAAATACCGATCAGGCTGAGAATGCCGGTGACCACGGTGATCGGCCATAGCCATTCATGCTGGATAAACGGAAGGCTGGCGAGGGTGAAAATGACGCACACGGCAAAGAAGGCGTAACGGCTTAGCAAAGACAGGCTCATACGGTTTCCTTGGGTTCGGACGCTTGAGGTCGATCCGCCATTCTGCGCCAGTAAGGAAACCACAGACAACCTAAGGGATTGTTCTGCATAGAATCGGCGGGTCTATTCTTATTGCAATCGGTTCTCGTTTTGGTGCATTATTTGTGTTACTGTATAACACTAATTTTGCCCCGGAGGCCCTATGAAAGCTGGAATCCATCCCGACTACCGCACCGTGCTGTTCCACGATACCGCCGCCGACGTGTTCTTCCTGATCGGCTCCACCGCCGACAGCGATCGCACCCATCAACACAGCGACGGCAACACCTATCCCTACATCCCGTTGGACGTATCCAGCGCCTCGCACCCGATCTACACCGGCCAACAGCGCAAGACCCAGGTCGAAGGCCGGATCGCCGGGTTCAACAAGCGGTTTGCGTCGTTTGGCTCAAGCCCGAAAAAAGCCGACGCGTGAGGCGTGCCGGTTTCACCGCAAAGGCCGCTCCTGTTTCTGGAGCGGCTTTTTTGTGCGCTGATATCTAAAGGCCATCACTTTTGCAAAAACCTACTAAACTCCTCAGTAATCGCCAGGAAGGCAGGCCCATACCCTAAGGAACGCACACCGCCGATCCGAGGTGTCCCATGGGAGAGTCCGTTACCTTTACCGATGCCGACCGTGCCGGGGTGCTGTTGATCGATGCCCACCCGGACGTCCTCCACAGCCTCAGCCAACTGCTGCGGCTGGAGCCCTTCGACCTGTACAGCGCCACCTGCGCCGCTGACGCCTTGGCGATCCTCGCCAGCCAACCGATCGACCTGGTGATGAGCGCCGCGCGCCTGCCGGACATGGACGGTGCCTCGCTGCTGGCACATATCCACCAGCACTACCCGCACACCGTGCGCATCCTGCTGACGGGCGAAACCGACCTGACCCTGATCGTCAAAGCCATCAACGAAGGCGAGATCTACCGCTACCTGAGCAAACCCTGGAACGACGAAGAGTTGCTGCTGGCCCTGCGCCAATCCCTGGCCCACCAGCATTCCGAGCGTGAACGCCTGCGCCTGGAGCAGTTGACTCGGCAACAAAACGACGAGCTCAAGCAGCTCAACGTGTCGCTGGAAAAACACGTGGCCGCGCGCACCAGCGAATTGCAGCAAACCGCCGACATGCTCGACCTGGCCTACGAAGAACTCAAACACAGCTACGCCACCGGCACCGAAGTGTTCTCGCTGCTGGCCAACCTGCGCCTGCCGTGCGCCAAGCAGACCAACCGGCAGATCATCGAACTGGTGCGCACCTGGTGCGTGGCCCACGGCGTTGACGACGCCAGCAACCGCGACCTGACCATGGCCGCCGCGCTCTACAACATCGGCAAATTGAGCTGGAGCGACAGCATGATGGCCTCGCCCTCGGACCTGCTGCACAGCAGTGACCGCGAGCGTTATCGCGCCTACGCCACCCAGAGCGAATCGCTGCTGATGACCCTGGAGCCGATGAAAGATGCCGCGCGGCTAATCCGTCATCACCAGGAGCGCTGGGACGGCAGCGGTTTCCCGGACCACCTCAAGGGCGAGGCGATTCCCGCTGGCTCACGCCTGCTGAAATTGGCGGTGGATTTTATCGAGCTGCAAAAGGGCCTGATCCTGGAGCGGCAGATGAACAGCGACGAGGCCTTGCTGTACATCCGCAAATACGCCGGGCGCCTGTATGACCCGGTGATGGTCGAGGACTTTGTGCAGGTGTGTGCCACTTACCTCAATGATGTGACCCTGGGTGACCCCAACGTCAAAGTGCTCGGCACTCGCGAGCTTGCGGAGGGCATGGTACTGGCGCGTAGCTTGAATGCGGATAACGGCATGTTGCTGCTTAATGCGGGCAAGGTGTTGAACTTGCCGTTGGTGGATAAGTTGATTGCGTTCGAGACCATGGAGGGCGCGCGGTATAGCGTATTCATCAAAGAACACACTGCAACTCCAGGTTGAACGCGGTAAAAATGTGGGAGCGGGCTTGCTCGCGAATGCGGTGTGCCAGTTAGCACATCTTTTACT
>NZ_JANLGL010000419.1:0-2248 GCF_024655625.1 Pseudomonas sp. 18.1.10 | reverse complement strand
GTTGCATCAGATACACATGTATCAACTGATCCACCGCTTTCGCGAGCAAGCCCGCTCCCACAGTTTAATCTGCGTTTAACTCGGTAATTGCGTGCACCAGAGCAGCGATATCCGCAGCCGCCGTGACCAACCCCGGCGTCACCCTTATGCAAGTGCCAAACGCCGCACCCACCCGGGTGGTGGTGAACAGGTCGTAGTCCTTGAGCAAACGATCTGCCATCACCTGCTGATCCCGCCCTACAAACTTGAACGCCGTGATCCCGCAATACAACCGGGGATCATCCGACGTCAGCACCTCGATGCCCGCCAATGGCCGCACCTGGCTCACCCACAGGTCCCGCAGGTAATTGACCCGCGCACCCTTGGCCGCCGAGCCACCCAAGGCTCGATGCTCCTCAAACACCAGCGGCAAGGTCATCAGCGCCGGAAAGTTCGGCGTGCTGTAGGACGTGCGTGCGCGCACGTCGTTGAGCGGGTAGTGAAACTCGCCCATGTCCGGGTCGATATCGGCCAGGCGCTCGGGGGCGATGTACAGAAAGCCCAGGGTCAGCGGCGCGCCGATCCATTTGTGCAGGTTGAAGCCGGCGAATTGAATGCCCAGCTCGGCGAGGTTGAAGTCGATCTGACCCAGGGCATGGGCGCCATCGAGGATCACGTCCACCCCATGCTCGCGGGCGGCCTTGGCAATCGCTGCAACGGGCATCACCAGGCCGGTGCGATGGGTGACGTGGGTCAGCGCCATCAGCTTTAAACGCGGGTACTGGGCGAACGCATCGCGATAAGTCTGCACCAGGCTGTCGAAACTGGCCGGGTGTGCGTGGGACAGTTCGATCACCTCCACACCGCGAACCCCCGCCAACCAGCGCATGGCGCCTTTGACCGTGTCGTACTCCAGGTCACTTATCAACACCTGATCGCCCGGTTGCAGGCGGTTGTAGTTGCGGATCAGCGACTGCAAGGCTTCGGTGGCGTTGCGGGTGAAGGCCACCGACTCTGGGTCGACATTGATCTGCTCGGCCAATTGGCGACGGATCTCGACGTTTTCACCCTGCTCGAAGCGCTGGCGTACATGCAACGAGTTGCTGCGGTTGATAAACGCCACATGCTCCAGGTACTGCGCGCGCACGACGCGGCTCATGCGCCCGAAGTAGCCGTTTTCCAGGTTGATCGGCCCGGGCTCCAGCTCGTAGCGCTGGGCGATGGTGTGCCAGTGGTGTTCGTTATCGGCATTCCTTGGCATGGCAGGGCTCTTAGTGGCGAGGGGCGGGTTTGCCGTGTTTGGCGCGCAGCGGTTCGAGCAGTTCGGAGAGGCCGTTGCTGTCGATTTCCTGCATCAGGGCGAGCAGCCCGCCCAGTTCGCCGTGGGGGAAACCTTCGCGGGCAAACCAGTTCAAGTAGGGGCCGGGCAGGTCGGCAATGATCCGACCCTTGTACTTGCCGAAGGGCATTTGGCGGGTAATCAGCAGTTCGAGTTTTTCGGGGTTCATGGGGCTTCAGACGTTTGAGTCGAGACCTTGGAAAATACAGGCATTCTGCATGAAGGCCAATTGACAGATCATGCAAATAACGCACATACAGATGGTTCAATTTATCGTAACTAATTGAAAATAAAGACTAATTTGTTTTCTGAAAACCTGGCACGGGCGCTGCAACCATTAAGACAACCTTCTAACCCGTACAAGGAATTGAAAAATGACTGACATCAATAAAGAATCGATCTCCGTACTGAACGACCTGATCGAGACCAGCATCGACGGCCAAAAGGGTTTCAAGGAGTGCGCTGAAGACATCAAGCACCCAGAACTCAAAGCCCTGTTTGCCAAGCGTTCCGCCGATTGCGCCACTGCCGCCGCCGAGCTGAAAACCGCGGTGCGTGCATTGGGTGGTGATCCGGAAGATTCCGGCAGCGTTGCCGGCGCATTGCACCGTGGCTGGGTCGACGTGAAGTCGATGCTCACCGGTAAGGACGAAGAGGCTGTGCTGAACGAAGCCGAGCGCGGTGAAGACCACGCGTTGAAGGCTTACAAGGAAGCGATCGAGAAGATCAACAAGCACAACCTGCTGGGCATTCGTGACCTGGTTGAGCGCCAGTACCACGGCGTACAACGCAACCACGACCAGGTGAAGGCACTGCGTAACCAGGCTCGCGCGCAGTCGTAAGCCTTACCCTGTAACAACTGTGGGAGTGGTCTTTGTGGGAGCGGGCTTGCTCGCGAATGCGGTCTTTCAGTTAATCAATCAGTGACTG
>NZ_JANLGL010000418.1:0-2291 GCF_024655625.1 Pseudomonas sp. 18.1.10 | reverse complement strand
TCAGTTAGTGAATCAGTTGCCTGACACACCGCTTTCGCGAGCAAGCCCGCTCCCACATTTTGACCGAGTACATTCATCATGACTTCATCGTCTCAACCGTCTCTACGCTCCGTGGAAGTCGCCAATTTCGAAGCCTTGCTCGAACGCCTTAGCCTTGAGCTGGCCAGCACCGCGCACCTCTACGACGAAAGCGGCACCTTCCCCCACGCCAACTTCAAACTGCTCCACGAACACGGCCTCGTCGCCCTCACCGTGCCCAAATCCCTCGGCGGTGGCGGCGCCAGCCTGCCCCAGGCGCGCAAGGCGATCAGTGCGATTGCCAAGGGCGAACCCTCCACCGCGCTGATCCTGGTGATGCAGTACCTGCAACACACGCGCCTGCAAGACAGCAAAACCTGGCCCGCGCACCTGCGCAGCCGCGTCGCCGAGGACGCCGTACGCAACGGCGCATTAATCAACGCCCTGCGCGTCGAGCCCGACCTCGGCACCCCAGCCCGGGGCGGCCTGCCGGCGACGACCGCCGTGCGCACCGCCGAAGGCTGGCGCATCAGCGGGCGCAAGATCTACTCCACCGGCAGCCACGGCCTGACGTGGTTCAGCGTGTGGGGCCGCAGCGACGACGCCGACCCGCTGGTGGGTGCCTGGCTGGTGCCCAAGGACAGTCCCGGCGTGAGCATCATCGACACCTGGGACCACCTCGGCATGCGCGCCACGTGCAGCCATGAAGTGGTGCTCGATAACGTGCTGGTGCCCCTGGACCACGCCGTCAGCGTCAGCCCGTGGAGCGCGCCGTCGGCGGAGCTGGATGCCGAAGGTTTCCTGTGGATGTCGGTGTTGCTGTCCTCGGTGTACGACGCCGTGGCCCACGCCGCGCGGGACTGGCTGGTGAACTGGCTGGAACAGCGCGCGCCGTCCAACCTCGGCGCCGCGCTGGCGACCCTGCCGCGCTTCCAGGAAACCGTCGGCCATATCGACACCCTGCTGTTTGCCAACCGCAGCCTGCTGGACGCCGCCGCCGAAGGCCATACCCCCGCCGCCAACGCCGCGCAGTTGAAGTACCTGGTGACCAACAACGCGATCCGCGCCGTAGAACTCGCCATCGAAGCCTCGGGCAACCCTGGCCTGTCGCGCCTCAACCCCTTGCAACGGCATTACCGCGACGTGCTGTGCAGCCGCGTCCACACACCACAGGACGACGCCGTGTTGCAAGGCGTCGGCAAAGCCGTCTTCGCCCAACGTCAAAAGGAACGGACATGAGTCAGGTGATTATCGCCAGCCAGCTGGATGAAGATTTCAACGAGGTGATCCGCGAGCGCCTCAAAGCGATCCACCCCGAAGCCCAGGTGATCGGCGTGCCCGTCGGTGTCCCCAGCGACCTGCCGGCCCAGGCTAATATCCTCCTGCTGCGCCCGATCAACGTGCGTGGCTACACCGCCCCGGATACGCCGCCACCGGGTTGGCCGTACGGCGCGCAATGGGTGCACCTGGTGTCGTCGGGCATCGATTTCTACCCGCAGTGGCTGTTCAACGGCCCGCCGGTGACCACCTCGCGCGGCAGTGCGGCCGATAACCTCGCGGAGTTCGCCCTGGCAGCGATCTTTGCCGCGGCCAAGCATTTGCCGGATATCTGGGTAAAGGACTCACAGTGGAACTTCACCCCGCTGCGTCCGCTCAAGGGCACCACGCTGGGCATCCTCGGCTTTGGTGCGATTGGCGAGAGCCTTGCACAAAAGGCCTTGGCTTTGGGGATCAACGTTGTGGCGCTGCGCCAAAGCTCGGCGCCGTTCAGTGCGGGCGTGGAAGCCGCGAAGGATATCCACGACCTGTTCGCCCGCGCCGACCACCTGGTGGTGGCCGCGCCGTTGACCCAGGCCACACGCAACCTGATTGACCGCGACGTGCTCGGCAGCGCCAAGCCGGGGCTGCACCTTATCAACATTGCACGCGGTGGTTTGCTGGACCAGGAGGCATTGCTGGAGGCCCTGGATAACGGCCGGATCGGGCTGGCCTCGCTGGATGTGACGGAGCCGGAGCCGTTGCCGGATGGGCATCCGTTGTATACGCATCCGAGGGTGCGGTTGTCGCCGCATACGTCGGCGATTTCGACGAATAGTCGTCATGAGATTGCGGATGCGTTCTTGGCGAACCTGCAGCGGTATATCTCCGGCAGTGAACTGGCCAACCTCGCCAACACCTGACACAACCCAATAAATGTGGGAGTGGGCTTGTGTGGGAGCGGGCTTGCTCGCGAATGCGGAGTGTCAGTCGCTATTTATGTTGACTGACCCACC
>NZ_JANLGL010000417.1:0-2295 GCF_024655625.1 Pseudomonas sp. 18.1.10 | reverse complement strand
TCAGTCACCGGATATTTAGCTGACACTCCGCATTCGCGAGCAAGCCCGCTCCCACATTTTTGATCTGCTGTGGTTTTAAGATCGGGCCAGGATCAGCAAGCGCTCGCGCCATGCCGCCTTGGCCGGCAACGCCAAAAAGAACGGATTCAACAACGATGCCCGCGCCGGATAACTGAACGGCACACCGCTCAACTCCAGCACTTCGCCGCCCGCCCCTTCCAGCACACCCTGGGCCGCTGCAGTGTCCCACTGCGACGTCGGCGCCAGGCGCGGATAGCAATCAGCACTGCCCTCCGCCAACAGGCAGAACTTCAACGAACTGCCGATATTCGCCAGTTTCAGCTCGCCCAAGCCTTCGCTCAAACCCGCCAGCAAACGCTCCTGCTCCGGGCTGCTGTGGCGGCGGCTGGCAACCACGGTAAACGCTTCACCCGCCGCCGGGGCCGTGCGCACCTGGATCTGTTTGGGTGCTTCGTTAACATCCGAACGCCACGCCCCCAGGCCCGCACCGCCGAAATAACAGCGCCCGCTGGTGGGCATCGACACCACGCCAAACACCACACGGCCCTGCTCGATCAAGGCGATATTGACGGTGAATTCTTCGCTGCCGGCGATAAATTCCTTGGTGCCATCCAGCGGATCAACCAGCCACCAGCGCTGCCAACCGGCGCGGATGCTCTGGTCGATATCGGCATCTTCTTCGGACAGCACCGGGATGCTCGGGTCCAGCGCGATCAGGCCGGCGAGGATCAGATGGTGCGCCGCCAGGTCGGCCGCCGTCACCGGCGAGTCATCGGCCTTGGCCGTCACGGCCACATCGGCACGCCAGTACGGCAGGATCACTTCGCCCGCTTGACGCGCCAACTCGATCACCGGGGCGATAAACGGGTGGCCCAAAAACAATTCGCTCATGCGTCAAACGCTCCACGCTGGGTCAGCAGGTCTCGTACCAGATACAACGCGGCGAGGGCGCGGCCCTCGCTGAATTGCTCGTTTTGCGCCAGCTGCGACAGCTCGCGCAGGTTGACCTTGTCCACACGCATCGGCTCAGGCTCATCGCCTTCCAGGCGTTCTTCGTAGAGATCGGTGGCCAGCACCACCTGGATTTTCTGGCTCATGTACCCCGGCGACAGCGACAGCTCGGTAATCAGCTCCAGCTGACGTGCGCCGTAGCCCGCTTCTTCCTTGAGCTCACGCTCGGCCGCTGCCAACACGTCTTCGCCGGGTTCGATCAGGCCCTTGGGCAGGGACAGTTCATATTCATCTGTGCCGCCGCAGTACTCTTCCACCAGCACCGCATGCTCGTCATCGAGCATCGCCACGATCATTACTGCGCCGTAGCCGGCACCGCGGCCCACCAGGCGTTCGTAGGTCCGTTCAACGCCATTGGAGAAGCGCAATTGCACGGCCTCCACGCGGAACAAACGGCTACTGGCGACTATTTCGCGGGCGAGGACGGTGGGTTTCTGGCGCATAAGCGGCTCCTTGGCGTGATCGGGTTACTATACCGTGGCTTTTCCGATTGTTTGTGTCGGATATTTCTACTTACATGAGACCGCCCCATGCCCTCTTTGCCCTGGCACGCCATCGACACCGTCCTGCTGGACATGGACGGCACCTTGCTTGACCTGCATTACGACAACCATTTCTGGATGGAACACCTGCCGCAACGCTACGCCGAGCTGCACGGGGTGAGCCGGGCCATGGCCGAGATGGAATTGCAGCCGCTGTTCGAGCGTAACGCCGGACAATTGCAATGGTATTGCCTGGATTTCTGGAGCGCCGAACTGAAGCTCCCGGTGCGCGAACTCAAGCTGGAAACCGCGCACCTCATCGCCCTGCGCCCGGATGCCGATACCTTCCTGGCGGCGATCAAACAGGCGGGCAAGCGCGTCATCATGATCACCAACGCGCATCGCGACTCGCTGTCATTGAAGTTGGAACGCATTGAACTGGCGCCCTACTTCGAGCGGTTGATAAGCTCCCACGACTACGGTTTCGCCAAGGAAAACCCGCAATTCTGGGACGCGCTGCAAGCCGATATCGGCTTCGACCCGGCGCGCAGCCTGTTTATCGACGACACCTTGCCGATCTTGCGCAGTGCGCGGGCTTTTGGGGTGGGGCATTTGTTGGCGGTCAAAGAGCCGGATAGTAAAAAAGGTGCTAAAGACACAGGGGAATTCGAGGCCGTCGACAACTACCGCGATCTCGTTGCCGGACTCTAAACCCAATGTGGGAGCGGGCTTGCCCGCGAAAGCGGTGTATCAGAAACACATTCAGTGACTGACACTCCGC
>NZ_JANLGL010000416.1:0-2297 GCF_024655625.1 Pseudomonas sp. 18.1.10 | reverse complement strand
CCCCAAAAGCTTGGGAGTGCTGCGCACTCCAGCGGGAGCAAGCTCCCTCGCCACAGGGGTCACACCACATCCACGCCGACGTGGATCGCATCATGCCGCCAGAACTCCAGGTCGCAGTCGATCAAGCGCTGGTGCTGGTCATAGTTGACCCGGGCAATGCGCAAGCCCGGGCTGCCCACCGACACCCGCAACGTCGCGGCCGCTTCCACCGGCAGTGACGTCGGCACGATTTCAAAGCGCACCCGCCCATAGTGCAGGTCGTACTTTCGGGCATACAGCTCGGTCATTGACTGGTTCAGGTCGCAGTCCAGAATCCCCGGAAAATACTGCGGGTTCAGGTAGTGCTCCACATACAACACCAGGCGCCCGTCGATCCGCCGGCCCCGGCAGATCTGGATCACACTCGACAACGCCGGCAACTGCAACCACGCACACACCGCCGCCGACGCCGGCTGCAAGCGCGCCGAGATCACGTCGGTGGACGCCACGCGCCCCTGGTCGCTGACCATCGCGTGAAAGTGGCTACGCTGCATCAGGTTGTAGGCCAGCCGGGGCGGCGAGACAAACCAGCCACGGCGTTCTTCGCGATAGATCTGGCCCTGGGCCTCCAGTTGTAACAAGGCTTCCCGCACGGTAATCCGGGTGGTACCAAACAACTCGCTGAGCTTGCGCTCGGCCGGGAGTTTGCTGGCGGGCGGCAGCAGGCCGTGGTCGATCTGCTCTTGCAGCGCCAGGCCGATGGATGTCACCGCCTTGATTGCCTCATCACGCATCAGCGTTACCTATCTGGACTAGACCAGCACCGTTCGGGTGCATAAACCGCGCTCTATTCGGGCTGTAGCGGTTGCCTGCCAGCCTAGGCATTGCAGATGACCGACAGATGACAGTCCGTGTCCGCCCCGCGCAGAACACCCTGCAATACATCGGCCAAGTCCAATCAATGCGGGCACTTGGGCATGGTCTACGCTCACTCTGAGCTAAGCGACATCAGCGATTTAAAAACGACATCGACATGAAACTGTCATCCACCGGGCCTAAATTGGCTCAGGTATTGCTGACCTAGACCAACACCACCGCAAACGTCGACAAAAACGCAGCGTTGAAAACGCCCAAAGGAGCTTCGGATGAAACAGCTTTTCCTGGCATCACTGTTAGGCTCGACCATCGCCATGTGCACCGCCGCCATGGCCGCTGATACCGATCTAAAAACCTTGGAAGCCGCCGCGAAAGCGGAAGGCGCCGTCAACAGCGTCGGCATGCCCGATGACTGGGCCAACTGGAAAGGCACCTGGGAAGACCTGGCCAAGACCTACGGCCTCAAGCACATCGACACCGACATGAGCTCGGCCCAGGAAATCGCCAAGTTCAAGGCTGAAAAAGACAACGCCAGCGCCGACATCGGCGACGTCGGTGCGGCCTTCGGCCCGATTGCGGTGAAACAGGACGTGACCCAGCCGTACAAACCGTCCACCTGGGCCCAAGTGCCCGATTGGGCGAAAGACAAGGACGGTCACTGGGCCCTGGCCTACACCGGCACCATCGCTTTCATCATCAACAAGAAGCTGCTGCACGGATCCGAAGTGCCCACCAGTTGGGCTGACCTGCAAAACGGCAAGTACAAAGTCTCCATCGGTGACGTCAGCACCGCGGCCCAGGCGGCCAACGGTGTACTGGCGGCGGCCATCGCCAACAAAGGCGACGAAAAGAACATCGCCCCAGGCCTGCAGTTCTTCACCAAGATTGCCCAGCAAGGCCGTCTCGGCGTGAACAACCCGACCATTCAAACAATGGAAAAAGGCGAAGTCGAAGTCGGCATCGTCTGGGACTTCAACGGCCTGAGCTACAAAGCCAAGATGGCCAACCCGGATGACTACGTGGTGCTGATCCCGTCGGATGGTTCGGTGAAATCCGGCTACACCACGATCATCAACAAACACGCCAAGCACCCGAACGCCGCGAAGCTGACCCGCGAATACATCTTCAGCGATGCCGGCCAGCTCAACCTGGCGAAGGGCAATGCGCGCCCGATCCGTGCCGAAACCGACCTGAAGCTGCCGGCGGATATCGCCAAGAACCTGATCCCTGGCGAGCAGTACACCAAGGCCAACCCGCAGCCGATCAAGGATGCCGATGCCTGGGAAGCGACATCCAAGAAACTGCCACAACTGTGGAACGAGCAAGTCATCGTAGAGATGAAGTAACAGGGTCACCCACATTGGAACTCCACAGGAGATCCAATGTGGGAGCGGGCTTGCTCGCGAAAGCGGTCTGTCAGTTACTGATGTGCTGCCTGACAC
>NZ_JANLGL010000415.1:0-2325 GCF_024655625.1 Pseudomonas sp. 18.1.10 | reverse complement strand
GACAGAATGCGGAGTGTCAGTCAACAGATTAATTGGCTGATCCACCGCATTCGCGAGCAAGCCCGCTCCCACATTTTTTGACCGTGTTTACTTGAGGCTTTTCTCTAGCCAGGCCCTTAGATCCTGCACTTCAGCCTCACTGATGGTATGCGGCATCCCCACATACCCATGCAACTCCGGCTGCAACCCCACCCCCAGCAACACCTCATTCGCCCGGGTCGCCGAGGCATAGGGCAGTGCCTGGTCCAACGTGCCATGGCCGATAAAGATGGCCAGTTGGTCCAGTGCCGCGTCCGCTTTCAGCTCAGCCTTCAACACCGGCAACACACTGCCACTCAACGCCGCAATCCCACGCACCAGCGCGGGCTTACGCAACCCCACTTCGTAGGACATGATCGCGCCCTGGCTGAATCCCACCAGAAACACCCGGTCCGGTCGGGTGTGGTACTTGGCGGTGGCCTGCTGCACAAAGTCTTCGATCAGTTGGGCGCTGCGCTGCAAATCGGCCGTCTCGCCGTCGTAGTCGCCGTCACCGGGTTTCTTCGCAAACCAGCGGTAACCACTGGCGTCCACCGGCATCGGCGCCCGTGCGGAGAGGTAGGTCCAGGTCGACGGCAAGGCGTCCTTGAGGCCAAACAGATCCTCCTCGTTGCTGCCAAAGCCGTGCAGGAAAATCACCAGCGGCTCGTTGCGTGCATCGCCCTGGGTCTGTTCCAGGTACGCCAGCGGCAAGTCAGTATGCAGCGTATCGTCGGCATGGGCGGCACCGGCCAACAGCGCCAGCGTCAGGGCAAACAGCTTGAGCATGGGGCGTTACCTCAGGGTTTGCGCAACAGATAGGTGTCCATGATCCAGCCATTGGCCAGGCGCGCCGCCTTGCGCACGCGCTCGATGTCGTCGGCCACTTCAGCGACTTTGCCGCTGATAAGGATTTCGTCCGGCGTGCCCAGGTAGGCACCCCAGTAGATATCCAGGTCCTGGTCGGCCACGGTACGGTAGGAATCTTCCGCGTCGAGCATCACCACCAGCGTATCCGCATCACTCGCCTGCCCCGCCGCCAACCGGCGCCCGGTGGTGATCTCGATGGAACGGCCAATGCGGTTCAGCGGCACTTTGTGCTGGGCGGCCAGGGCCTGCACGCTGGTGATGCCGGGAATCACCTCGAATTCAAACGCACAGCGCCCACTGGCCAGGATCGCCTGCAGGATGCGGATGGTGCTGTCGTACAGCGCCGGGTCACCCCAGGCCAGGAACGCGCCCACTTCGCCGTCGGCCATTTCCTCGTTAATCATGCGTTCAAAGGTGTGCTGCTTGTCGCGGTTGAGGTCCTGCACAGCCGTGGTGTAGTCAATTTCACCGCGCACGCGCTCGGGGCAGTCGGCCTCGACGAAGCGGTAGCCGGGCTCGGTGATGTAGGTCTCGCAGATCTCGCGGCGCAGGTCGATCAACTTGTCTTTGCTCTGGCCCTTGTCCATCAGGAAAAACACGTCGGTGCGGTTGAGCGCCTTCACGGCCTGCATCGTGATGTAGTCAGGGTTGCCGGCGCCAATGCCGATTATCAGGATGCGTTTCATGGGTTGCTCTCATTGCGGGGCGTGGATTTTGCCATGTTCAGGGGCTCAGGCGTGAGTTTCCAGGCGCAGGCGCCAAACACCATTGAAACGCAGCTCGGTGGTGGACAGCGGCTCGACGTCGATCAGGTAGAACATCGACAGCGGAAACTGCATGACGTACAGCATGGCGGCGCGGATCACGAAGGGATGGGTGATGGCGACGATATGGCCGGGCTGGGTTTCGAGGGACTGCATCCACTGCGCCACCCGCGCACAGACCTGGTCCACCGATTCGCCGCCGTGGGGGGCGCTGGCGCTGTCGGTCAGCCACGCCTGCAACTCATCACTAGGCAAGCGGCCGACGTCCAGGCCTTTCCAGCGCCCGAAGTCGGCATCGCGCAACGCGTCCTCAACCACCGCGTCGCGGCCAAACAAGCCCGCCGTCTGCCGGGTGCGCGCCTGCGGCCCACACAGCAGGCGACGGGGTTTCTTGTAGCGACCGGCCAGGGACAGCGCAGCGCGTTGCCAGTCCATCGCCACCGACTCGTCATCGGGAAAAAACCCGCGCTTTTGCAGGGGCGTGACGGCATGGCAGATGAGGGTCAAACGGGTAGCCTGCATGAAATTCGCTCCGCCGAATGAAGGCCAATAAGACTGGCGCAGTTATTCGCGGCGTGCAACATCTTGTGCCGGGTGGTGGGTCAGCTGCACCTGTTTGGCTGACAGGCCGCCTTCGCGGGCAAGCCCGCTCCCACAGGGGATTGGGTTTGCA
>NZ_JANLGL010000414.1:0-2339 GCF_024655625.1 Pseudomonas sp. 18.1.10 | reverse complement strand
GAATACGGTGGTTCAGTCACCAGATGTATTGACTGACACGCTGCCTTCGCGAGCAAGCCCGCTCCCACACAAGCCCCGCTCCCACATTATTTTTGCCGTCTGTAAATCCTCCTGCGTTCTGACAATCCCTCGCTACACTCGATCTAAGACTAAGGTCGTCTGGAACCTCTACGGCAGCCGCATACAGTGGATACGTTCCAAAATAATAAAAAAGCTGTGCTGCGAGGATAAAAACAATGAACGACAGCATTTACCTCTCGATTCAAAACAGCCCGCGTTTCAAGGAGCTGGTGAGAAAAAGGGAACGATTCGCCTGGATTCTCTCGGCGATCATGCTCGGGCTTTACTCCGCTTTCATCCTGTTGATCGCCTACGGGCCACAAGTGCTGGGGGCCAAGATCAGCCCCGGTTCTTCGATTACCTGGGGCATTCCCCTGGGCGTCGGACTGATTGTGTCCGCCTTCATCCTGACCGGCATCTACGTGCGCCGGGCCAATGGTGAATTTGACGACCTGAACAATGCGATTCTCAAGGAGGCTGCGCAATGATCGGTCGTCTACTGGCACTACTCGGCGCTTCGTTCTTCGCTCCGGCCCTCTGGGCTGCGGACGCATTGACCGGCGAAGTGCACAAACAACCCCTGAACGTATCGGCCATCGTGATGTTTGTCGCGTTTGTCGGTGCCACCCTGTGCATCACCTACTGGGCATCCAAGCGCAACAAGTCGGCGGCCGACTACTATGCGGCCGGTGGCAAGATCACCGGTTTCCAGAATGGCTTGGCGATTGCTGGTGACTACATGTCGGCGGCGTCCTTCCTGGGGATTTCCGCGCTGGTGTTCACGTCCGGTTATGACGGCCTGATCTACTCGATCGGCTTCCTGGTGGGCTGGCCGATCATTCTGTTCCTGATCGCCGAGCGCCTGCGTAACCTGGGCAAGTACACCTTTGCCGACGTGGCGTCCTACCGCCTCGGGCAAACCCAGATCCGCAGCCTGTCGGCGTGTGGTTCCCTGGTGGTGGTGGCGTTCTACCTGATCGCGCAGATGGTTGGCGCGGGCAAGCTGATCCAGCTGCTGTTCGGCCTGGACTACCACGTTGCGGTGATCCTGGTGGGTATCCTGATGTGCATGTACGTGCTGTTCGGCGGCATGCTGGCGACCACCTGGGTGCAGATCATCAAGGCAGTGTTGCTGCTGTCCGGTGCCTCGTTCATGGCGCTGATGGTGATGAAGCACGTCAACTTCGATTTCAACATGCTGTTCTCCGAGGCGATCAAGGTTCACCCTAAAGGTGAAGCGATCATGAGCCCTGGCGGCTTGGTGAAAGATCCGATCTCCGCGTTCTCCCTGGGCCTGGCACTGATGTTCGGTACCGCCGGCCTGCCGCACATCCTGATGCGCTTCTTCACGGTGAGCGATGCCAAGGAAGCGCGTAAGAGCGTGCTGTATGCAACCGGCTTTATCGGCTACTTCTATATCCTGACCTTTATCATCGGCTTCGGCGCGATCCTGCTGGTCAGCACCAACCCGGCGTTCAAGGACGCAGCAGGCGCCTTGCTCGGTGGCAACAACATGGCGGCGGTGCACCTGGCCAACGCGGTGGGTGGCAGTATCTTCCTGGGCTTCATCTCGGCCGTGGCGTTCGCCACCATCCTCGCGGTGGTTGCCGGCTTGACCCTGGCCGGTGCGTCGGCGGTGTCCCATGACCTGTACGCCAGCGTCATCAAGAAAGGCAAGGCCAACGAGAAAGATGAGATTCGCGTGTCGAAGATCACCACCGTGGCCCTGGGTGTATTGGCAATCGGCCTGGGTATCCTGTTCGAAAGCCAGAACATCGCATTCATGGTCGGCCTGGCGTTCTCGATTGCGGCCAGCTGTAACTTCCCGGTGTTGCTGCTTTCCATGTACTGGAAAAACCTCACCACCCGTGGGGCCATGATTGGCGGCTGGCTGGGCTTGATAAGTGCCGTGGGCCTGATGATCCTTGGCCCGACCATCTGGGTCTCGATCCTGCACCATGAAAAAGCCATCTTCCCTTATGAGTACCCGGCGCTGTTCTCGATGATCATTGCGTTCGTCGGCATCTGGTTCTTCTCCATCACCGACAAGTCGGCGGCGGCAGAGAAAGAGCGTGCGCTGTACTTCCCGCAGTTTGTGCGTTCGCAGACTGGCCTGGGGGCGAGTGGGGCGGTTTCTCACTAAGGTTATCGCTGGATAGGAAAATACCCCGGTCGCAAGGCCGGGGTATTTTTTTGCCTGGGGTTCTGTGTTGCTGCTGATATTGCTTTCGCGAGCAAGCCCGCTCCCACATTTGACCGCATTCTCATGTTGGAACTCG
>NZ_JANLGL010000413.1:0-2357 GCF_024655625.1 Pseudomonas sp. 18.1.10 | reverse complement strand
TGGATCAGTTACACATGTATTGACTGACACTCTGCATTCGCGAGCAAGCCCGCTCTCACATTAGGGGTTACTGGGCGTAGATGTGTACGACGAAGTGCTGGCCTGATGCTGTCAGTTCATAGACTTTGTCGTAGATACGCAATGTCCTCGATGGCTCGCGGATGGTGTCGCCGACTTTGGCGGATGTCCTGAACTCATCCCAGTCAATCACGGTGGTGCTGACGCCGTCGTCGCTTTGCAGGGTAGTGCCGTTGCTTTGATATTCCATGGTTTAGCTCTCTGCTGGATTTCCGTTTCCGGCCGATGATTCGGCAGGCAGTTGGGCCCGAAAGGTGGCCGCTGCAGCGGCCTTTTCCTTGCGGGTCCCAAGAGGCTAGTCAATGAAAATGCAGTGCGCTGCTGTCAGAAATATCAAATAACAGACTCGGCATTGCGCCAGTATCAGGCGCCCATCACTTCGCGAATATCCGCCGCCAATTCTCTTACGCGCTCTTCCTCGGTATCCCACGCACACATGAACCGTGCGCCGCCTTTGCCGATGAAGGTGTAGAAGCGCCAGCCCTTGGCCGTCAGCGCGGCGATGGCCGGTTCCGAGAGTTGCAGGAACACGCCGTTGGCCTGCACCGGGAACATCAACTCCACGCCCGGAATGTCTGCCACCAGGCTGCTCAGCAATTGCGCGCAACGGTTGGCGTGGCGTGCGTGTTTGAGCCAGGCGTCGTTTTCCAGCAGGCCCACCCACGGGGCGGACAGGAAGCGCATTTTCGACGCCAGTTGGCCGGCCTGTTTGCAGCGGTAGTCGAAGTCTTCGGCCAGCTTGTGGTTGAAGAACAGGATCGCTTCACCCACGGCCATGCCGTTCTTGGTGCCGCCAAAGCACAGCACGTCGACACCGGCTTTCCAGGTCAGGTCGGCGGGCGAGCAGCCGAGGAACGCGCAGGCGTTGGAGAAGCGCGCGCCGTCCATGTGCAGGTTCAGGCCCAGCTCTTTACAGGTGGCGCTGATGGCGCGGATTTCGTCCGGGGTGTACACGCTGCCCACTTCCGTGGCCTGGGTCAGGGTGACTACGCGGGGTTTGGGGTAGTGGATGTCCTGGCGCTTGAGGGCGATCTCGCGGATCGACTCCGGGGTCAGCTTGCCGTTTTCGGTGCGGGCGGTGAGCAGCTTGGAGCCGTTGGAGAAAAACTCCGGTGCGCCGCATTCGTCGGTTTCGACGTGGGCCGTTTCCGAGCAAATCACGCTATGGTAGCTCTGGCACAGCGAGGACAGCGCCAGGGAGTTGGC
Organism: Pseudomonas sp. 18.1.10; assembly: GCF_024655625.1. NCBI lineage: Bacteria > Pseudomonadati > Pseudomonadota > Gammaproteobacteria > Pseudomonadales > Pseudomonadaceae > Pseudomonas > Pseudomonas sp. 18.1.10. The sequence continues at coordinate 1,073 of NZ_JANLGL010000413.1, read as the reverse complement.
GGCGGTGCCGTTGAAGGCGAAGAACACTTCGCAGTCGGTTTCGAACAGGTTGCGGAAACCGTCCGCGGCGCGGTGGGTCCATTCATCGTCACCGTAGGCGCGTTGATGGCCCTGGTTGGCTTGTTCCATGGCGGCCCAGGCTTCCGGGCAGATGCCGGAATAGTTGTCGCTGGCGAATTGTTGGCTCTTGTCGGTCATGGCCCATTCCTGTGGTCGATGTTGGTGCGCACTGTAACCAAGATTGTCGGGGGTGCGCACGCACTGTAAATGCAAAGTGCTTGGGGAATTATGCACGCTACTGACACCTTGCCTGTCGGACCTGTCCGAGACGGCGCTTTGGACATGCTCAAATGGCTGGCGCTGCTGTGCATGGTGCTCGATCACCTGCGCTATGTCGGGTTGAGCCTGGATGGCTTGTATGTACCGGGGCGCCTGGCGTTTCCGTGGTTTTGCCTGGCGATTGCGGCCAATTTGCACCGGGTGCAGAACTCGCCCGTCAGCGGTCGCTATCTGGGCTGGCTGCTGCTGTTCAGTGTAATCAGCGAAGTACCGTATCGGATGTTTATCGAGGATGCCGATACGTTGAACGTCTTGCCGACCTTGGCGCTGGGCCTGCTGGTTGCGCGAGGATGGCAGCAGAAGGCGCTTTTTGATCGGGGATTGGCGCTGATTGCCCTCGCGATAGCCGGCGTGTTTTCCACGTACCTGATGTTCGGTTTTTTTGGTGTGTTGCTGCCGTTGGCGATGCTGCTGGTGTTCAGCCGTCCGTGGTATTTCAGCGCATTGCCGGGGTTGGTGTGTGTGGCAGCCAATCAATGGCAGGTTTTGCTCAATAGCGACACGCTGGTGGCGAAGTTGGGATTGGCCGCATGCCTGATTACGCCATTGGCGGGTTTGTTCTTGTTGCGACATGCCAGAAACGTCTCGCCACCCGCCATGCGGCGCTGGGCCTACACCCTCTATCCCCTGCACTTCCTCCTGCTGCTACTCGTCCGCAAGATCATCGCCTAACCCCTGTGGGGGGGGGGGGGGGGGGGGGGGGGGGGGGGGGCGGGGGGGGGGGGGGGGGGGGG
>NZ_JANLGL010000412.1:0-2376 GCF_024655625.1 Pseudomonas sp. 18.1.10 | reverse complement strand
ACATTTGGAACGCATTTATCTGTAGGAATGCATTCCCCTGTGGGAGCGGGCTTGCCCGCGAAGGCGCCAGCCCAGACAACTAAGTCGCCGGCCGAATCGCCTTGATCAACGCCTGCAGCGAATACCCCAGGCGCGGCGCCAATGCCTCGGCACGCGCCGTCAACGCTTGCATGTCCAACTCCTGATCCAACTCCGAAGGCACCAGCAAGATCACATTGCCCTCCTTCACCGGCAGCTCCCAGTAATGCCGGTGGTACAACCCACGCAGCAACGCCGCGCCCAACGGTTTGCCGTCGTCGGTGGCCCACTGGTTGATAACCAGCCAGCCGCCGGGGTTGAGTTTCTTCTGGCAGTTCTCCAGGAAACTCCAGGCCAAGTGCCCGACGCCAGGGCCGACATCCGTGTACAGGTCGACAAAGATCAGGTCGGCCGACTCAGCGGTCTCCAGCAATTGCAGGGCGTCGCCGATGCGGATGTACAGGCGTGGATCATCATCCAGCCCCAGGTACTCGATGGCCAGGCGCGGCACATCCGGGCGCAGCTCGATGGCCTCGACGTCGTCCAGTGGCAGGAACTTCAGGCACGCCTGGGTCAGCGTGCCGGCGCCGAGCCCAAGGAACAGCGCGCTCTCCGGCTGCGCATGGCACAACGCACCGATCAGCATCGCGCGGGTGTAGTCGTACTCCAGCCAGCTCGGGTCGGCAGTGAACACACAGCTTTGCTCGATGGCGTCGCCAAACTCGAGAAAACGGTAATCGGCCACTTCGAGCACACGGATCATGCCGAAGTCATCATGGACTTCGGCCAACAGGCGCTCGACACGCTCCTCGGTCATCACTACTCCTAAAGGGTTTACCGCACGGCAAAGGCGCGATTGTCGGCCAACCGGCGGCAACAGGTCACGCACTAATTGCTGATAACATTGGCGCCCGACCGTCAATCAGCCAATCGAGTTCAAGATGAGCCAACCCTGGAGCCCCGACAGCTGGCGCGCCCTGCCGATCCAGCAACAACCCCAGTACCCGGACGCTGCACACTTGTTGCAAGTGGAGCAGAGCCTGGCCAGCTACCCACCGCTGGTGTTTGCCGGGGAAGCCCGCGAGTTGCGCCGTCAGTTTGCCGAAGTGACCCAGGGTCGCGCGTTCCTGTTGCAAGGCGGTGACTGCGCCGAGAGCTTTGTAGAGTTCTCCGCCGCAAAAATCCGCGACACCTTCAAGGTGCTGTTGCAGATGGCGATCGTGATGACCTTTGCCGCCGGCTGCCCGGTGGTGAAAGTCGGGCGCATGGCCGGCCAGTTCGCCAAGCCGCGTTCGGCCAACGATGAAACCATCGACGGCATCACCCTGCCCGCCTACCGTGGCGACATCGTCAACGGCATCGGCTTCGATGAAAAAAGCCGCGTGCCGGACCCGGATCGCCTGCTGCAGTCCTACCACCAGTCCACCGCCACCCTCAACTTGTTGCGGGCCTTTGCCCAGGGCGGTTTCGCCGACCTGCACCAGGTGCACAAGTGGAACCTGGACTTTATCGCCAACTCGGCCCTGGCCGAGAAGTACAGCCAACTGGCCGACCGTATCGATGAAACCCTGGCATTCATGCGCGCCTGTGGCATGGACAGCTCGCCGCAACTGCGCGAAACCAGCTTCTTCACCGCCCACGAAGCTCTGCTGCTGAACTACGAGCAAGCCTTCGTACGTCGCGACAGCCTGACCAACGACTACTACGACTGCTCGGCGCACATGCTGTGGATCGGCGACCGCACCCGCCAGCTGGACGGCGCCCACGTCGAGTTCCTGCGCGGCGTGAACAACCCGATCGGCGTCAAGGTCGGCCCAAGCATGAATCCCGACGACCTGATCCGCCTGATCGACATCCTCAACCCGGACAACGACCCCGGCCGCCTCAACCTGATCGCGCGCATGGGCGCCGGCAAGGTCGGCGACCACCTGCCAAACCTCATCCGCGCCGTGCAGCGCGAGGGCAAGCAGGTGCTGTGGAGTTCCGACCCGATGCACGGCAACACCATCAAGGCCAGCAGCGGCTACAAGACCCGCGACTTTGCGCAGATCCTGGGCGAAGTGAAGGAGTTCTTCCAGGTGCACCAGGCTGAGGGCAGCTATGCCGGCGGGATTCATATCGAGATGACCGGGCAGAATGTCACCGAGTGCATCGGCGGTGCGCGGCCGATTACCGAGGATGGGTTGTCAGACCGTTATCACACCCACTGTGATCCGCGGATGAATGCGGACCAGTCGCTGGAGTTGGCGTTTTTGATTGCCGAAACGTTGAAGCAGGTCAAGCGCTGAGATTTTAGTTGCCTGGGCTGACGCCTTCGCGGGCAAGCCCGCTCCCACATTGGAATGCATTCCAAATGTG
>NZ_JANLGL010000411.1:0-2386 GCF_024655625.1 Pseudomonas sp. 18.1.10 | reverse complement strand
AGTTTCGGATGTATTCACTGATACACCGCATTCGCGAGCAAGCCCGCTCCCACATAGGCATTTCCACATAGGGATCTCCATATGTTTCAGAGGCCATTGAGCCATTCCTGATTCATCGTCTCCTTGTCCCCTAGGTACTCCAACAACCACGCCATTGCCGGCGACACCTTGCTCTGCGCCCACGCCACACACGATGGGCTGGCCGGAAACGGCCGGCTCAACTGCAACGCCACCAACTCACCGCGTTCGATCCACGGCAGCACCTGATGCGCGGGCGCCATGCCGACGCACAGGCCGTCGCGCAGGCAATCGATGGCCGAGGCCCAATTCGGCACCACCAGCCGGCGTTGGTTATCCAGGGTCCATGTGTCGCGCTTGGGCAGGTTGCGCGAGGTGTCGGTCATGCACAGCGAGGCGAAGGGCCGCAGTTGATCGTCACTGAGCAGGCCTTCCACGGCCGCCAGCGGATGCCGCGCGCTGACCACGCATAGCCAATTCAACAGGCCCATGTCGCGAAAGGTGAAGTGACTGGCCACCGGCACTGCGCTGGTGGCGCCGATGACGATGTCGGTGCGCTCGTCGGCCAGGGCATCCCACACGCCGTTGTACACCTCGTACTCCAGCAGCAATTCCACCTCGGGAAACTGCCGATAGAAATCCAGCACCAGCTGCCGGCAGCGCTGGGGTTTGACGATGGAGTCCACCGCCACTTTCAACTGGCCGCTCCAGCCATTGGCCACCTGCTGGCACAAGCGCCGGGTGCCGAGCATTTTTTTCATCACGCCGCGCGTCTCATCGACAAACAGGCGCCCGGCGGCGGTCAGCTCGACATCGCGGTGCCGGCGCACGAACAACGGCACCGCCAGCCACTCTTCAATCTGACGCACCGTGTAGCTGATGGCCGACGGCACGCGGTTCAATTCCTGCGCTGCGGCGCTAAAGCTTCCGTGGCGTGCCACCGCATCGACGACATCCAGGGAGTATTCGGACCACATGGTCGTTGCCTTCAAATTTATTGATAAGAGTGTTCAATTATTATCGCTTCACACAGAAACTGTCAGCCTCATAATGGGCGCCAGTCAGCAAATAGTTTGATGGCAGCATCTACAAGGCTTCGATGAAAAATTCTTTTGGTTTCACTTGGTATCTGGCGGGGCTGAGCATGCTCGGCTACCTCGCCATGGACATGTACTTGCCGGCATTCGGCGCCATGGGCGAGCAACTGCAGATTGGCGCTGGCGCGGTGGGCGCCAGCTTGAGTATTTTCCTCGCCGGCTTCGCGGTAGGGCAGTTGCTGTGGGGGCCGTTGTCCGACCGCCTGGGGCGCAAGCCGATTCTGCTCGCCGGATTGAGCCTGTTCGTGCTGGGTTGCGCGGGCATGTTTTGGGTCGAGACTGCGGCGCAATTGCTCGCGCTGCGTTTTATCCAGGCGATTGGCGTGTGTTCCGCCGCTGTGAGCTGGCAGGCACTGGTGATCGACCGCTACCCGGCTGACAAGGCCCACCGCGTGTTCGCCAGCATCATGCCACTGATGTCCCTGTCGCCCGCGTTGGCGCCGTTGTTGGGGGCGATCGTGTTGAACCACTTTGGCTGGCAGGCGATCTTCGGCGTGTTGCTGGGGGTGTCGCTGCTGTTGCTGCTGCCGACATTGCTCCTGCGTCGTATGCCGAAACGTCCGGCAGAAGAGGGCGCACCTTCGCGTCTCGGCTATGGCCAATTGCTCAGCTCCCGGGTGTTCACTGGCAACGTGATGATCTTTGCCGCGTGCTCGGCCAGCTTCTTCGCCTGGCTGACGGCTTCGCCCTTCATCCTTGGCGATATGGGCTACAGCCCGAATGACATTGGCCTGAGCTACGTGCTGCCGACATTGGCGTTTCTGGTGGGTGGCTACAGTTGCCGCAGCGCCTTGCAGCGCTTCCAGGGCAAGACCTTGTTGCCCTGGTTGCTAGTGGCGTATTGCATCAGCATGGTGGCGCTGTACCTGGTGGCGACACTGACCGTGCCGACCCTCACCACCTTGCTGATTCCGTTCTGCCTGATGGCGCTGGTCAACGGTGCCAGTTACCCGATTGTGGTGGCGAATGCGCTGATGCCGTTTGCCGAAAATTCTGGCAAGGCGGCGGCGCTGCAAAACACCTTGCAACTGGGCCTGTGTTTTCTCAGCAGCCTGCTGGTGTCGTCGATGATTGACCAGCCGCTGCTGATTACCGTGATCGTGATGCTGGCGACCGCGCCGTTGGCGGTGCTGGGTTATTGGTTGGCGCGGCCGAAGGCTGATAACTCTGAAATGGCGAGTGCTTGAACTGACAATACGGTCAAAAATGTGGGAGCGGGCTTGCCCGCGAATGCGGTGTGTCAGCTACAGATCGTTCAACTGACCCACCGC
>NZ_JANLGL010000410.1:0-2391 GCF_024655625.1 Pseudomonas sp. 18.1.10 | reverse complement strand
TCAGAAATACATATGCAAGCTGATCCACCGCATTCGCGAGCAAGCCCGCTCCCACATTGGTCCTGCGGTGGCATGGAGGGACGGTTACAATGCCGCTCTCCCGAGGAGCCCGCATGCCCACCTTATTGACCGACTGGCGCGACCGCCCTACTCATCGCCGTGTATGGGCGCTAGCTGCGCCGATGATTCTTTCGAACATCTCGGTACCGCTGGTAGCCCTGGTCGACAGCATGGTCATCGGCCACCTGCCCCACGCCCACCAACTGGGCGCCGTGGCCGTCGGCGCCAGCCTGTACACCTTCCTGGCCTGGGCCATGGGCTTCCTGCGCATGGGTTCCACCGGGTTCGCCGCCCAGGCCGCCGGGCGCAATGATGGTGCGGCGTTGCGGCAAATCCTCCTGCAAGGGTTGTTGCTGGCGCTGGGGCTGGCGATGTTGCTGGGCACGGTGGGCCTTCCCTTCAGCCATCTGGCCCTGGAATGGATGCAGCCCTCCCCCGAGCTCAATCAACTGACCCAGGATTTTTTCCACACGCGCCTGTTCGGCCTGCCCGCCGCGCTTGCAAGCTATGCGCTGGTCGGCTGGTTCCTCGGCACGCAAAACGCCCGGGCGCCGCTGGCGATTCTGCTGACGACCAACCTGGTGAATATCGCGCTGAACCTGTGGTTCGTCCTCGGCCTGGATTGGGGCGTGGTCGGTTCGGCACGGGCCTCGGTGATCGCCGAATGGACCGGCGCCCTGCTCGGCCTGGCGCTCACGCAAAAAGCCCTGCGTGCCTACCCTGGGCATATCGCCTGGGCCGTGTTGAAACGATGGGAAAGCTGGCGCCCGCTGCTGGCGGTGAACCGCGACATTTTTATCCGCAGCCTGGCGTTGCAGTCGGTGTTTTTCATGATTACGGTGCAAGGCGCACGTCTGGGCGATGCCACTGTGGCGGCCAACGCGCTGCTGCTCAACGGCCTGTTGCTCGCCGCCCACGCGCTGGACGGCCTGGCCCATGCGGTCGAAGCCCTGTGCGGCCACGCCATCGGCGCCCGTGACCGCCAAACGCTGCGCCGTTCACTGGTGGTCGCCGGCGGTTGGTCGCTGATCGCCAGTGTCGGCTTTGCCCTGCTGTTCAGCGTCGCCGGCCACCTGTTTATCGCCATGCAGACCGATATCCCCAGCGTGCGCGCAACCGCCGACCTCTACCTGCCCTATCTGGCGGTGTTGCCGTTGATTGCGGTGTGGAGCTACTTGCTCGACGGCCTGTTCATCGGCGCCACCCGCGCGCGGGAAATGCGCAACGGCATGCTGCTGACGGTGCTGCTCGCCCTGCCATTCGCCTGGGCGCTGCAAGGCTTGGGCAACCACGGCCTGTGGATAACCTTCCTGCTGTTTATGGCGTTGCGCAGCCTCACTTTAGGGGCGATTGCCTGGCGCTTGAACCGGCAGGACCAGTGGCTTGGATAAACGCGGTGACGCGGTCCAGCACCGGCGCCAGCCAACGCAGCGGTCGGGAGAGGGAAGCCACCAGCGTCGCGTGGCTGGTTTTGTCGAAGTAGAACGCTTCCACCGGCACGCCTGCCGTGCGTAGCTTCTGCGCCAACCCGCCGGTATTGCGCGTGGGGTTGACCAGGTCGTCATCCGTCGAGGCGATCAACAGGCTCGGTGGCGCGCCGGCAGTCACATGGTTGATCGGCTGGGACTCCGGCGGCGAATCCGGGAAGAAAAACACCGGCCGCACGTCGCGGTTTTCAATCGGCAGGAAGTCATACGGCCCCGCCAAACCAATCCAGCCTTTGAAGATGGCTGGCGACAAGCCCACTTCATTCAACCAGCGCGCATCCAGCGCCAGCATCGACGCGTTGTAGGCACCGGAGCTGTGGCCCATCACGTAGAGCTGCCGGGGGTCGGCGCCGTAGTCGGCGATGTGTTGGTACGTCCAGGCCACCGCTTGGGCGCCGTCCTGGAGAAACGCGGGGTAACGCACTTGCGGGTAAAGGCGGTAATCGGCGATGACCACGACGATGCCGCGCGAGGCCAGGGCTTCGCCGACGAAACCGTAGTCATCCTTGGAGCCGTTGTTCCAGCTGCCACCGTAGAAAAACACCACCACGGGGGCGTGGGCAATCGCCGGGGCAGGTCGGTAGATATCGAGCTGTTGCCGGGGATCGGTGCCGTAGGCGATGGCGGATGTTTTGGTGAAGGTGCTGGAGGGGGTGAGTGCGTTGAGCACTTTGATCGGGGAGCAGGCCGCGAGGAAGGCGGTGAGTGCCAGGGTGAATGCTTGCAGGAGTTTGCTCGACATCTTTCAACCCTCACACAGAAGGTACTACCAAGATGGAGATCCAAATGTGGGAGCGGGCTTGCTCGCGAAAGCGGTGGGTCAGTTAACACATGTGTGACTGAT
>NZ_JANLGL010000040.1:0-38551 GCF_024655625.1 Pseudomonas sp. 18.1.10 | reverse complement strand
AGTCAGCTGATAGGGGGCTGACACACCGCATTCGCGAGCAAGCCCGCTCCCACACAAGCCCGCTCACACAGTGAAACCGGGTGTTCATATGGTCAGGCGTGTCAGTTCGACGCCGGGTTCCTGGGTCACGCTCAACTGCTGGACGATGGCTTCCTGCAAGCGCAGGCATAGCTCGGGGTCGGACAGCGGCTGGTTGTCGGCGTCGGTGATGAAGAACACGTCTTCGACGCGCTCGCCGAGGGTCGCAATCTTGGCGTTCTGCAACGACAGGTCGAATTCCAGGAAGATCCCGCCGATGCGCGCCAGCAGGCCCGGGCGATCCGGCGCGCTGAGTTCCAGTACCGTAACCGGGCGCTGGGCGTCGTTGGAGATGGTCACCTGCGGCGCAAACGCAAAGTGTTTGAGCTGGCGCGGCACCCGGCGCTGGATGATGGTCGGGTAGTCGTCAGGGTTGCGCAGGGCCTCGGTCAGGCCCTCGCGGATCTTCTTCACCCGCGCCGGGTTGTCGCCAATCGACTCGCCTTCGGTGTCGAGCACGATATAGGTGTCGAGGGTGAACTGGCTGCTGGAGGTGATGACCCGGGCGTCGTGGATGTTCAGGTTGAGCTGGTCCATGGCCGCCACGGTCACGGCGAAGAAGTCGTGCTGGTCGGGCGCATAGATGAAGATCTGCGTGCCGCCCTCGAATTCGCGCTGGGTGGTCTCTTTTATCAGTACCAGCGGGCCGCCATCGGCGGGTTGTTGCAGGATCGCGTCGCTGTGCCAGGCGACATCGCCGGCGGTGTGGCGCAGGAAATAATCGTCACCCAGTTGCGACCACAGTTGTTCGACGTCGTCCGGGTCGTTGCCGCCGCGCACGAGGATATCCAGGGCGGCGCTTTGGGTGCGGCGGATCTGTTCTTCGCGGTCCACCGGGTTTTCCAGGCCACGGCGCAGGGCGCGCTTGGTCTCGGTGTAGAGCTGGCGCAGCAGGCTGGCGCGCCACGAGTTCCACAGCGTGGGGTTGGTGGCGTTGATGTCGGAGACGGTCAGCACATACAGGTAGTCGAGGCGGGTTTCGTCGCCGACTATGCCTGCGAAATCGTGGATCACCTGCGGGTCGGACAAGTCCTTGCGCTGGGCGGTGGTGGACATCACCAGGTGGTTCTGCACCAGCCAGACGATCAGGCGGCTGTCCCACAACGGCAGCTGGTGGCGCTGGCAGAACGCCTCGGCATCGACGGCACCGACTTCCGAGTGATCGCCATGCCGGCCCTTGCCGATGTCGTGGTACAGGCCGGCCAGGTAGATCAGTTCGGGCTTGGGCAGCTTGGCCATGAGCTTGCTGGCCAGCGGGAATTTCTCCGACACCTGGGTGTACTGCAACTTACGCAGGTGCTTAATCAGGTTCAGGGTGTGGGCGTCCACGGTGTAGATGTGGAACAGGTCGTGCTGCATCTGCCCGACGATAAAGCCGAATTCCGGCAGGTAGCGCCCGAGGATGCCGTAGCGGTTCATCCGGCGCAGGTTGCGGTGGATGCCGATCTTGCACTTGAACAGCTCGATAAACAGGCTGGTGTTGCGGATGTCGTTGCGGAACTCATCGTCGATCAGGTGACGGTTTTCCCGCAGCAGCCGGATGGTGTCGGCGCGCACGCCTTTGATTTCCGGCTGCTGGGCCATCAGCACGAAGATTTCCAGCATGGCGAATGGCGTGCGGCGGAACACGTTGTCGTTGCGCGCTTCGATGTAGCCGTCGTGCAGCTGGAAACGCGCGTTGATCGGTTGCGGCGGCGCTTCGTCTTCGGGGGCCAGGATCACTTCTTCGAAGTGCTGGATAATCAGGTCGCTGAGCTGGGCAATGCTCATGACCACCCGGTAGTACTGCTGCATGAAGCTTTCGATGCTGGTTTTCGCATCTTCGCCTTCAAAACCCAGCAGGGTGGCGATGGAGCGTTGATGGTCGAACAGCAGGCGGTCTTCGGCGCGTCCGGCGAGCATGTGCAGGGCGTAGCGCACTTTCCAGATGAACTCCTGGGAGGAGGCCAGCAGGGCGTTTTCGCTTTCCACCAGGAAGCCTTCGCCGGCCAGGGCGCGCAGGTTCAGGGTGCCGTACTGGCGACGGGCTACCCACAAGATCGTCTGGATATCCCGCAGTCCACCGGGCGAGCCTTTGACGTTGGGTTCCAGGTTGTATTCGGTGTCGTTGTACTTGTGATGGCGGGCCTTCTGCTCGGCACGCTTGGCCAGGAAGAAGTCCTTGCTCGGCCACATGTGCGCGGTGCTGGTGACTTCGAGCATGCGCTGGCGCAGGCGCTCGGGGCCGGCGATGGTGCGGCTTTCCATCAGGTTGGTGATGACGGTGAGGTCAGCGCGGGCTTCTTCGGCGCATTCGTCCACCGAGCGTACGCTCTGGCCGACTTCCAGGCCGATGTCCCACAGCAAGGTGAGAAAGCGCTCGATGGAATCGCGAAAGATCTCATGATCGGCGCTGTCCAGCAGGATCAGCAGGTCGATGTCGGAGTAGGGGTGCAGTTCGCCACGGCCGTAGCCGCCGACGGCCACCAGGGCGATATCGGCGTCTTCGCTCCAGTTGAACTGTTCCCAGGCCTTTTGCAGGATGTTATCGACGAACCAGGCGCGGTCCTCGATCAGCCGGCGGATGTCGCGGCCGCTGCGAAAGCGCTCATCGAGCACCTCGCGGGCCTGGCGGATCGCCTTCTTGAAGGCGGCGATGGGGCTCGCCTTCAGGGCCAGTTCGGCCTGGAACTGGCCACGGTCGAAGAGTTCGGGATCCACCTGGGGCATCGATCGGTTTTCCTTTCTATCTATTCAGTCAGTCACTACATGTCGCGGGAAAACCTGAAGCAACCTGCTTACACCTAAACGGCAGCCGAAACGCGTGGAATCGTGTCGTCGGCGCGCAGGGTGAAAATCTCGTAGCCGGTTTCGGTGACCAGCAGGGTGTGTTCCCACTGGGCCGAGAGCTTGCGGTCCTTGGTGATGGCGGTCCAGCCGTCGCCCAGCACCTTGGTGTCGGCCTTGCCCTGGTTAATCATCGGCTCGATGGTGAAGGTCATGCCGGCTTTCAGCTCCATGCCGGTGCCGGCGCGGCCGTAGTGCAGGATCTGCGGTTCTTCGTGGAACACGGTGCCGATACCGTGGCCGCAGAATTCGCGGACGACGGAGAAGCCGTTCTTTTCCGCATGCTTCTGGATCACTTCACCGATGTCGCCGAGGCGGCAGCCAGGCTTGACGATTTCGATGGCCTTGTACATGCATTCCTGGGTCACCTGGGACAGGCGCTCGGCCCAGACCGGCACGGTGCCGACGTGGAACATGCGGCTGGTGTCGCCGAAGTAGCGGTCCTTAATCACGGTGACGTCGATGTTCAGGGTGTCGCCGTCCTTCAACGGCTTGTCGCCCGGAATCCCGTGGCAGACAACGTGGTTGACCGAGGTGCAGATCGACTTGGGGAAGCCCTTGTAGTTCAGCGGCGCAGGAATGGCGCCCTGCACGTTGACTATATAGTCGTGGCAGATCTGGTTGAGGGTTTCGGTGGTGACGCCGGGCTTGACGTGCTCGGCAATCATTTCCAGCACGTCGGCAGCCAGTTTGCCGGCGATGCGCATGCCAGCAATGTCTTTGGCGGTCTTCAAACTAACGGTCATACAGGCTCTCTCTAGCGCGACGCGCTGAAATCAATACGGTTCACGGGCGTGCGACAAAAGGTTACAGAATTCGCACAAGCCCCAAAAAACGCGATTCTAACAGACGTGGGCGGCAAATCATGAGCCCCCGACGATCGCTTCTCTCTATAAGGTAGGGTGATGTTGGCTCTATTCAAGGGGTTGCGTAAATGCGGTGGGCGGCAAATGCGATTGCGGGTTTCGTTTTTGCGGATGCTGTGGTATAAAATGCGCCGCTTTCCGGGGATACCCCGTGAAGCTTAAATCCACACACGTGTCGACACGATGACCTGGGTGCCGGAGGCCTTGATGCCGCTGGTTGGTCATTGGGATACGTGGAGGCCAAACCCGACTTATTAAGGAACTATCATGTCCCAAGTCAACATGCGCGATATGCTGAAGGCCGGTGTGCACTTCGGTCACCAGACCCGTTACTGGAACCCGAAAATGGGTAAATACATTTTCGGCGCACGTAACAAGATCCACATCATCAACCTTGAAAAAACCCTGCCAATGTTCAACGAAGCTCTGACTTTCGTAGAGCGCCTGGCCCAGGGCAAAAACAAGATTCTGTTCGTCGGCACCAAGCGTTCCGCTGGCAAGATCGTTGCTGAAGAAGCAGCACGTTGCGGTTCGCCGTACGTCGATCACCGCTGGTTGGGCGGCATGCTGACCAACTTCAAAACCATCCGTGCTTCCATCAAGCGTCTGCGTGACCTTGAAGTGCAAGCCGAAGACGGTACTTTCGCCAAGCTGACCAAGAAAGAAGCGCTGATGCGCTCCCGTGACCTGGAAAAGCTCGATCGTTCCCTGGGTGGTATCAAGGACATGGGCGGTCTGCCTGACGCACTGTTCGTTATCGACGTTGATCACGAGCGCATCGCGATCACCGAAGCCAACAAGCTGGGCATCCCTGTTATCGGCGTAGTCGATACCAACAGCAGCCCAGAAGGCGTTGACTACATCATCCCAGGCAACGATGACGCAATCCGCGCTATCCAGCTGTACATGGGTTCGATGGCTGACGCTGTAATCCGTGGTCGCAACCACGTTGCTGGCGGTACCGAGCAGTTCGTTGAAGAAGCTCCGGTAGCAGCCGCTGAGTAATAGCGCCCTGGCGTTGACTCAGTAAGCAAAAAGGGGGCTTGGCCCCCTTTTTGCCACCTCGAAAACCATTTGTCGGCAGCGCAGCTACAACACCTGTAACGTGCAGCGGCCTACAAGGGTGATTCGGGAAGAATTGATCCCCCGTTCGATCGGGTGGAATGGTTGAAAACCTATCCAAGAGGAATTTGAAAATGGCAGCAATTACTGCAGCGTTGGTTAAAGAACTGCGTGAGCGTACCGGCGAAGGCATGATGGATTGCAAGAAAGCCCTGGAAAAGGCTGACGGCGACATCGAAAAAGCCATTGATGACATGCGTGCTTCCGGCGCCATCAAGGCTGCCAAGAAAGCAGGCAACGTAGCTGCTGAAGGCGCGATCGCTCTGAAAGAAGACGGCAAATCCGCTGTTCTGCTGGAAGTGAACTCGCAGACCGACTTCCTGGCTCTGCAGGACGACTTCAAGGCGTTCGTAGCTGCCAGCGTTGAAAAAGCATTCGCTGACAAGCTGACTACCGTTGAGCCTCTGATCGAAGCTCAAGAAGCTGCTCGCCTGGTACTGGTCGGCAAGGTTGGCGAAAACGTCAACATCCGTCGCCTGGTTCGCGTTGAAGGTGATGTTGTGGGTGGTTACCTGCACGGCAACAAGATCGGTGTTGCAGTTGTCCTGAAAGGCGGCAACGTTGAACTGGCCAAAGACATCGCTATGCACGTAGCGGCCAGCAACCCTGAGTTCCTGCTGCCTTCGGAAGTTTCTGCCGAAGCGATCGAGCGTGAAAAAGCTGTGTTCCTGCAGCTGAACGAAGAAAAAATCAAAGGCAAGCCAGAAAATATTGTTGAGAACATGGTCAAAGGCCGTATCAGCAAGTTCCTGGCTGAAGCAAGCCTGGTTGAGCAGGCGTTCGTCAAGAACCCTGAAATCAAGGTTGGCGAACTGGCTAAGAAAGCCGGTGCTGAAATCGTTTCCTTCACTTACTTCAAAGTAGGCGAAGGCATCGAGAAGCCGGTCGACAACTTCGCTGAAGAAGTTGCTGCCCAGCTGGCTGCCGCCAAGCAATAAGACAGTTTTCAACTGTCGCCCGAAAGAGGCTGCCCGCTCACGCGCGCAGCCTCTTTTCAAATGGGAAGGTCAATTTTATTTGGATTCCCTTCGGAACTGGCTTACAAAGCCGTGTTCCGATGGCGCTGTGAGAGCGTCCAGCTAGAGTGAACGCAAGCCGTAAACGGCTCGCCAAGAATTTTTAAAATACGCCGCAGGAGAGATTCGCAATGGCTCAGCAGGGCAGTGGTTATCAGGCTCGCTATAAACGCATTCTACTCAAGCTTAGCGGCGAGGCCCTGATGGGCTCGGAAGAGTTCGGGATCGATCCCAAGGTGCTCGACCGCATGGCGCTGGAAGTCGGCCAACTGGTCGGCATCGGCGTGCAGGTCGGCCTGGTGATTGGTGGCGGTAACCTGTTCCGCGGCGCGGCACTGAGTGCGGCCGGTATGGATCGGGTGACTGGCGACCATATGGGCATGCTGGCCACTGTGATGAACGCCCTGGCCATGCGTGACGCCCTGGAGCGTGCCAATATCTCGGCTATCGTGATGTCGGCTATTTCCATGGTCGGCGTGACCGATCACTATGATCGTCGCAAAGCCATGCGCCACCTGAATTCGAAAGAAGTGGTGATCTTCGCTGCCGGCACGGGTAACCCGTTCTTCACCACCGATTCGGCTGCGTGCCTGCGCGCGATCGAAATCGATGCGGACGTCGTGCTCAAGGCGACCAAGGTCGACGGCGTATACACTGCAGACCCATTCAAAGACCCGCATGCCGAGAAGTTCGATCATCTGACCTACGATGAAGTGCTGGATCGCAAGCTGGGTGTGATGGACCTGACGGCAATCTGCCTGTGCCGCGACCACAAGATGCCGCTGCGCGTATTTAACATGAACAAACCCGGCGCCCTGCTGAATATCGTACACGGCGGCGCTGAAGGGACTCTGATCGAGGAAGGCCAACAATGATCAACGAAATCAAGAAAGACGCTCAAGAGCGTATGCAGAAATCCCTGGACTCCCTGAACCATGCATTTGGTCAGATCCGTACAGGCAAGGCCCACCCAAGCATCCTGGGTAGCGTGATGGTGCCGTACTACGGCACAGACACCTCCATCACCCAAGTCGCCAACATCACCGTAAAAGACTCGCGCACCCTGCAAGTCGTAGCCTTTGAGCGCAACATGCTCGCCGCGGTCGACAAGGCCATCCAGAGTGCCGGGCTGAACCTCAACCCGACCAACCTGGGCGAGTTGTTGCTGATCTCCATGCCGGCCCTGACTGAAGAAACCCGCAAGGGCTTCACCAAGCAGGCGCGCAGTGCCGCTGAAGACGCACGTGTTGCTGTTCGCAACATCCGTCGCGATGCGCTGGGTGATCTGAAGAAGCTGGTCAAGGACAAGGAAATCAGCGAAGACGAAGAGCGCCGTGCCATCGCTGATATCGACAAGCTGACCAAAGACGCCGAGGCCCAGATCACCAAGGCCACCGAAGAAAAAGAAAAGGACCTGATGGCCGTATAAGGGGTCAGGACGCCTTCATGGAAAAGACCAAGCAGACTGTACCCTCTGTGGTGCCGCGCCATGTCGCGATCATCATGGATGGGAATAATCGCTGGGCGAAGAAACGCTTTATGCCGGGTGTTGCCGGGCATAAAGCGGGTGTCGATGCGGTGCGGGCTGTGATTGAGGTGTGCGCCGAGGCCAAGGTCGAAGTACTGACCCTCTTTGCCTTCTCCAGCGAAAACTGGCAACGCCCTGCCGAAGAAGTCAGCGCCCTGATGGATCTGTTCTTCAGGGCATTGCGCCGTGAGGCCAAGCGCCTCAACGACAACAATATCAGCCTGCGTATCATCGGTGACCGTTCACGGTTCCATCCAGAGCTGCAGGCGGCCATGCGCGAGGCTGAGGCCATTACCGCAGGTGCCAACCGTTTTGTGTTGCAGATCGCAGCCAATTACGGCGGCCAGTGGGATATTGCCCAGGCGGCACAGCGGCTCGCCCGCGAAGTGCAGGCCGGTCATCTGCGGCCGGACGACATCACGCCCGAATTGTTGCAAACCTGCCTGGTGACCGGTGATCTGCCGTTGCCGGACTTGTGCATCCGCACCGGTGGCGAGCACCGCATCAGTAACTTCCTGTTGTGGCAGCTGGCTTACACCGAGCTGTACTTCTCCGACCTGTTCTGGCCGGACTTCAAACACGATGCCATGCGCAATGCGCTGGCTGATTTCGCTTCCCGTCAGCGTCGCTTTGGTAAAACAAGTGAGCAGATCGAAGCTGGAGCCCGGGTTTAAATGCTTAAACAACGAATCATCACGGCACTGATCCTGCTGCCGATTGCCCTGTGTGGGTTTTTCCTGCTCGACGGCTCCAGCTTTGCGCTGTTTATCGGCCTGGTGGTGACCCTCGGGGCTTGGGAGTGGGCGCGCCTGGCGGGCTTCACCAGCCAGTTGCCGCGCGTGGCGTACGCCGCTGTCGTGGCGCTTCTGTTGTTCCTGATGTATATCCTGCCGGACATCGCGCCCTGGGTGCTGGGGGCGGCGGTGTTGTGGTGGGCGTTGGCGACCTTCCTGGTGCTGACCTTTCCGCGTACCAGCGGCCAGTGGTCCAGCGTGGCCTGCAAGCTGGTGATTGGCTTGTTGATCCTGTTGCCAGCTTGGCAAGGGCTGGTGGAGATCAAGCGCTACCCCATCGGTAACGAGTTGATCCTGGCCGTGATGGTGCTGGTGTGGGGGGCTGATATCGGTGCCTACTTCTCCGGCCGGGCGTTCGGCAAGCGCAAGCTGGCGCCGGCTGTCAGCCCGGGCAAGAGCTGGGAGGGGGTGTATGGCGGCCTGGCTTTGACGTTGGCTATCACGCTGGTTGTTGGTGTGGTGCGCGACTGGTCGGTGAAGGAGATTTTCCTCGGCTTGCTGGGCACGGCCATTGTCGTATTTATCTCGGTGGTGGGTGACCTTACCGAAAGCATGTTCAAGCGCCAGGCCGGGATCAAGGACAGCAGCAACCTGCTGCCAGGTCACGGCGGCGTGCTGGACCGCATCGACAGCCTGACGGCCGCGATTCCGATCTTTGCCGTGCTGTTGTGGATGATCGCGTCATGAGCCGCTTGCAGCAAGTTACCGTGCTCGGCGCTACCGGCTCGGTGGGCCTGAGCACCCTGGATGTGATTGCTCGTCATCCTGAGCGCTATCAAGTGTTTGCCCTGACCGGCTACTCGCGCCTGAGTGAGTTGCTGGCCCTGTGCGTGCGCCATGCGCCACGCTTTGCCGTGGTGCCTGAGGCCGCTGCTGCCCGAGGCTTGCAGGATGATCTGCGGGCAGCGGGCCTGGCGACCCAAGTGCTGGTGGGCGAGGAGGGCTTGTGCCAGGTCTCGGCGGATGCCGAGGTGGATACCGTCGTGGCGGCCATTGTCGGCGCTGCGGGCCTGCGCCCGACCCTGGCGGCTGTCGATGCTGGCAAGAAGATCTTGCTGGCCAATAAAGAGGCGCTGGTGATGTCCGGCACCCTCTTTATGCAGGCGGTGCGCAAGAGCGGCGCCGTGTTGCTGCCCCTCGACAGCGAGCACAATGCGATTTTCCAGTGCATGCCCGGTGATTTTGCCCGAGGCTTGAGCCAGGTGGGTGTGCGCCGGATTCTTCTGACGGCGTCCGGTGGTCCGTTTCGGCAGACTCCATTGGCTGAGTTGGAGCACGTATCGCCTGACCAGGCCTGTGCCCATCCAAACTGGTCCATGGGGCGCAAGATCTCCGTGGATTCGGCGAGCATGATGAACAAGGGCCTCGAGTTGATCGAGGCGTGCTGGCTGTTTGATGCGCGGCCTGACCAAGTCGAGGTGGTGATTCACCCCCAAAGTGTGATTCATTCCCTCGTCGATTACGTGGATGGTTCGGTTTTGGCGCAATTGGGCAACCCTGATATGCGCACGCCGATCGCCAATGCCCTGGCCTGGCCTGAGCGGATCGATTCTGGCGTGGCGCCGTTGGACCTGTTTGCGATTGCCCGCCTGGATTTCGAAGCGCCGGACGAGCAGCGGTTTCCTTGCCTGCGCCTGGCGCGGCAAGCGGCAGAGGCGGGCAACAGTGCGCCGGCGATGCTCAACGCGGCGAATGAAGTGGCGGTGGCGGCGTTTCTCGACGGGCGCATCCGCTTTCCGCAGATCGCGAGTATCATCGAGGACGTCCTGGGCCTTGAGCCTGTGGTCGCGGTCGATGATTTGGCGGCGGTGTTCGAGGCGGATGCAAAGGCCCGGGCCCTGGCCGAGCAATGGTTGAACCGCAACGCGCGTTAGCCTGCGGGCTCGCTTGAGCCTTCAGGCACTGGATTGGAATGCGGAGAAATTAGATGAGTGCGCTCTACATGATTGTCGGCACCCTGGTTGCTCTGGGTGTGCTGGTTACCTTCCACGAATTCGGCCACTTCTGGGTCGCGCGTCGTTGCGGCGTCAAGGTACTGCGCTTTTCCGTCGGTTTCGGCATGCCGTTGCTGCGCTGGCACGACCGCCAAGGCACCGAGTTCGTGATTGCGGCGATCCCGTTGGGTGGCTACGTCAAGATGCTCGACGAGCGCGAAGGCGAAGTGCCGGCCGATCAGTTGGACCAATCCTTCAATCGCAAGACCGTTCGTCAGCGAATCGCCATCGTTGCTGCCGGGCCGATCGCCAACTTCCTGTTGGCGATGTTTTTTTTCTGGGTCCTGGCCATGCTCGGCAGCGAGCAGGTGCGCCCGGTCATCGGCGCGGTCGAAGCCGATAGCATCGCTGCCAAGGCCGGGTTGGCCGCAGGACAGGAAATTGTTGCAATTGATGGCGAGCCGACCACTGGGTGGGGCGCGGTCAACTTGCAGTTGGTGCGACGCCTGGGCGAGAGCGGTACCGTCAAGGTAGTGGTGCGTGAGCAGGATTCGACTGCCGAGACCCCGCGTGAACTGGTGCTGGATCGCTGGTTGCAGGGCGCCGATGAGCCTGATCCGATCAAGTCGCTGGGCATTCGTATCTGGCGTCCGAGCCTGCCGCCAGTGCTTGCCGAGCTGGATCCGAAAGGTCCTGCCCAGGCTGCCGGCCTGAAGACCGGTGATCGCCTGTTGGCCCTGGACGGCCAGGCGCTGGGCGACTGGCAGCAAGTGGTTGACCTGGTGCGTGTACGTCCTGATACCAAAATTGTGCTGAAAGTCGAACGCGAAGGTGCTCAAATCGACGTCCCCGTGACCCTGTCGTTGCGTGGGGAGGCCAAGGCGGCCGGGGGTTATCTCGGTGCCGGGGTGAAGAGTCCGGAGTGGCCGCCGTCCATGCTGCGCGAGGTCAGTTTCGGGCCTTTGGAGGCGATTGGCGAGGGTGCGAAACGTACCTGGACCATGAGTGTACTGACCCTCGAATCCCTTAAGAAAATGTTGTTCGGCGAGCTCTCGGTAAAAAACTTGAGTGGACCGATAACCATTGCTAAAGTGGCGGGCGCTTCTGCCCAGTCGGGTGTCGCAGATTTCCTGAATTTCCTGGCTTATCTGAGTATTAGCCTGGGTGTTCTGAATTTGCTGCCCATTCCAGTATTGGATGGGGGGCATCTGTTGTTTTATCTGGTCGAGTGGGTGCGTGGTCGCCCCTTGTCGGATCGGGTGCAGGGTTGGGGGATACAGATCGGTATCAGTTTGGTGGTCGGGGTGATGTTGTTAGCCCTGGTCAACGATCTGGGACGTCTGTAACGCTTCGCTGAATTGCGAATCTGCCGCATTTTGCGGCAGTTTGTTTATTGCCAGTTGGAATAAGAAAGGACTTCATGAAACGTCTGCTGCTAACTGCGGTTCTCACCGTATTGATGATCGCCGAAGTTCACGCCGAGTCCTTCACCATCTCCGATATTCGCGTCAACGGCCTCCAGCGGGTTTCCGCGGGTAGCGTCTTTGGTGCGCTGCCGTTGAACGTCGGGGAACAGGCTGATGATCGTCGCCTGGTGGAATCCACTCGTGCGCTGTTCAAAACCGGTTTCTTTCAAGATATCCAACTGGGTCGCGAAGGCAACGTCCTGGTCATCACCGTGGTTGAGCGACCTTCCGTCGCCAGTATCGAGATCGAAGGCAACAAGGCGATCTCTACTGAAGACCTGATGAAGGGTCTCAAGCAATCCGGCCTGGCCGAGGGCGAGATCTTCCAGCGCGCCACCCTTGAAGGTGTGCGTAACGAACTGCAACGCCAGTACGTTGCCCAGGGCCGCTACTCGGCGTCCGTGGAAACCGAAGTGATCCCACAGCCTCGTAACCGTGTCGGCCTCAAGGTCAACATCAACGAAGGCACCGTGGCGGCCATTCAGCACATCAACGTGGTGGGCAACACCAAGTTCGCTGATGACGACCTGATCGATCTGTTCGAGCTGAAGACCACCAACTGGTTGTCGTTCTTCAAGAACGACGACAAGTACGCCCGTGAAAAACTCTCCGGTGACCTGGAGCGCCTGCGTTCCTACTACCTGGACCGTGGCTATATCAACATGGATATTGCCTCCACCCAGGTGTCCATCACCCCGGACAAGAAACACGTCTACATCACCGTCAACGTCAACGAAGGCGAGAAGTACAAGGTTCGTGACGTGAAACTCAGCGGTGACCTCAAGGTTCCTGAAGATCAGGTCAAGGCCCTGCTGCTGGTGCAGAAGGACCAGGTGTTCTCGCGCAAGCTGATGACCACCACCTCCGAACTGATTACCCGTCGCCTGGGTAACGAAGGCTATACCTTTGCCAACGTCAACGGCGTGCCGACTCCGCACGATGATGACCACACCGTGGACATCACCTTTGTCGTCGACCCAGGCAAGCGTGCCTATGTGAACCGCATCAACTTCCGCGGCAACACCAAGTCTGCGGACGAAGTGCTGCGTCGTGAAATGCGCCAGATGGAAGGTGGCTGGGCGTCGACCTACCTGATCGACCAGTCCAAGACCCGTCTTGAGCGCCTGGGCTTCTTCAAGGAAGTGAACGTCGAAACCCCGGCCGTACCGGGTGTGGATGACCAGGTTGACGTGAACTACGCCGTAGAAGAACAAGCGTCGGGTTCGATCACCGCCAGCGTCGGCTTCGCACAGAGTGCCGGCCTGATCCTCGGTGGCTCGATTACCCAGAACAACTTCCTGGGTACCGGTAACAAGGTTTCCATCGGCCTGACCCGCAGCGAATACCAGAGCCGCTATAACTTCGGTTATGTCGACCCCTACTGGACTGCTGATGGCGTGAGCCTGGGCTACAACGCCTTCTACCGCACCACCGACTACAAAGACCTCGATGTTGACGTTGCAAGCTATGCGATCGACAGCCTGGGTGCTGGCGTGAACATTGGTTACCCGATCAGTGAGACCTCACGTCTGACCTTCGGCCTGACGGCGCAACAGGATGAGATCAAGACCGGTGTGTACACCGTGGACGAAATCTTCAACTTCGTACGTACCGAAGGCGACAAGTTCCTGAACTTCAAGGCGTCGGCCGGCTGGTCCGAGTCCACCTTGAACAAAGGCGTACTGGCAACCCGTGGCCACTCCCAGAGCCTGACCCTGGAAGCCACCACGCCAGGCAGCGACCTGTCGTTCTTCAAGCTTGACTACCGCGGCCAGCTGTTCCAGCCATTGAGCGACAACTACACCATGCGCCTGCACACTGAGCTGGGTTATGGCGATGGTTATGGTTCGACCAATGGTCTGCCGTTCTACGAGAACTACTATGCGGGTGGCTTCAACTCCGTACGTGGTTTCAAGGACAGCACCTTGGGTCCGCGTGGTACTCCAAGTCGTGGTGTGGGCATTACCGGTAACCAAGGCACTGTGGCTGACTCCGACAACGACCCACTGCCGTTCGGTGGTAACGTGTTGATTCAGGGTGGTGCTGAGATTCTGTTCCCGCTGCCATTCGTCAAGGATCAGCGCTCCCTGCGTACCTCGGTATTCTGGGATGTGGGTAACGTGTTCGATTCCAAGTGCGAGCAGATCCGGAACCCAAGTGGCGTCAAGTCCCAGACTCAGTGCAACGACGTGAGCCTCAGCAACCTGGCAAGCTCCGTCGGTGTAGGTGTGACCTGGGTGACCGCGCTCGGCCCGTTGAGCTTTGCTCTGGCCATGCCGATCAAGAAACCGGATAACGCTGAAACCCAGATTTTCCAATTCTCCCTCGGCCAGACGTTCTAAGCGTCTGACCCAAGATAACGACAACGGATTCTGTAGGAGTACATCGTGCGTAAGTTGACTCAATTGGTTCTGCTGGCCACCGTGCTGGTAACCACCCCGGCCTTCGCCGAAATGAAAATCGCCGTCCTGAACTATCAGATGGCTCTGCTGGAATCCGATGCGGCCAAGAAGTACGCCGTGGATGCCGAGAAGAAATTCGGTCCGCAGCTGACCAAGCTCAAGACCCTGGAAAGCAGCGCCAAGGGCATCCAGGATCGTCTGGTAGCCGGTGGCGACAAGATGCAGCAAGGCGAGCGCGAGCGTCTGGAGCTTGAATTCAAGCAAAAGGCCCGTGACTACCAGTTCCAGTCCAAGGAACTGAACGAAGCCAAGGCTGTTGCTGACCGTGAAATGCTCAAGCAGCTGAAGCCTAAACTCGACAGCGCCGTGGAAGAAGTCATCAAGAAAGGTGCCTTTGACCTGGTGTTCGAGCGCGGCGCCGTGATCGACGTCAAGCCTCAATACGACATCACCCGTCAGGTGATCGAGCGCATGAACCAGCTGAAGTAAGCCATGACCGCGACTATCAAACTCGGCGAGTTGGCCGAGTTCCTGGGGGCCGACTTGCGCGGCTCCCCGGAGAAGGAAATCACTGGGCTAGCCACCTTGCAGGAGGCTGGCCCAGCTCAGTTGAGCTTCCTCGCAAATCCTCAGTACCGTAAATACCTCGTCGACAGCCAAGCCGCAGCCGTGTTGCTGAAAGCCGCTGACGCCGAAGGGTTTGCCGGGGATGCGCTGGTGGTGGCCGACCCGTACCTGGCTTACGCGCGTGCGTCGCACCTGTTCGACCCGAAACCCAAGGCTGTCGCCGGGATCCATCCGTCTGCAGTCATCGCCGATGATGCCCAGGTTGATCCTGCGGCCAGCATTGGTGCCTTTGCGGTGATCGAGAGCGGTGCACGCATTGCGGCTGGTGTCACGGTCGGTGCCCATTGCTTTATCGGTGCACGCTGCGAAATCGGCGCCGGTGGTTGGCTGGCTCCCCGCGTGACCCTGTACCACGATGTGCGTATTGGCGAGCGTGTAGTGATTCAATCGGGTGCTGTGATCGGTGGGGAAGGCTTTGGCTTTGCCAACTCGAAAGGCATCTGGAACAAGATCGCCCAGGTCGGTGGTGTGTTGATCGGCGATGATGTGGAAATAGGCGTGAACACGGCTGTCGATCGCGGGGCCTTGGCCGATACCGTGATCGGTAATGGCGTGAAGCTCGACAACCAGATCCAGATCGCCCACAACGTACAGATTGGCGATCACACCGCCATGGCCGCCTGCGTCGGTATCTCCGGCAGCACCAAGATCGGCAAGCATTGCATGCTCGCCGGTGGCGTTGGGTTGGTAGGCCACATCGACATTTGCGACAACGTCTTCATCACCGGCATGACCATGGTGACCCACTCGATTACCGAGCCTGGCGCCTATTCTTCCGGTACGGCCATGCAGCCCGCAGCTGAATGGCGCAAAAGTGCAGCACGCTTGAGGCATCTGGATGACATGGCTCGACGTCTTAAACAGCTGGAAAAGCGTGTTGGTGAAGTGACCCCTGGTGGTAATGCTTCATCAGAAGGCTGATACCATTTCCATATCAAGTGTGCACAGCCGCTAGACTTGCCTCCTTGATTTGCTAGCGGGGCGTGCTTTTAGTCCGCCCCCAATCTTTATTACAGGCTTCCCCCCGAAATGATGGACATCAACGAGATTCGCGAATACCTGCCTCACCGTTACCCGTTCCTGCTGGTGGACCGTGTAGTGGACCTCAATGTCGAGGAAAAGCGCATTCGTGCCTACAAGAATGTCAGCATCAACGAACCGTTCTTCAACGGTCACTTTCCCGCGCATCCAATCATGCCGGGCGTGTTGATCATTGAAGCGATGGCCCAGGCTGCCGGTATCCTTGGTTTCAAAATGCTCGACCTCAAGCCTGCCGACGGCACGCTTTACTATTTCGTGGGTTCCGACAAGTTGCGTTTCCGCAATCCGGTCACCCCGGGTGACCAGTTGATCCTGGAAGCCAAGTTCATCAGCTGCAAACGCCAGATCTGGAAGTTTGAGTGCCAGGCCTCGGTGGATGGCAAGCCGGTGTGCTCTGCCGAGATCATCTGTGCGGAACGCAAACTATGAGTTTGATTGACCCTCGCGCAATCATCGATCCGTCGGCCGTGCTGGCCGCCGACGTTGAGGTCGGCCCTTGGTCGATCATCGGCGCAGGTGTTGAAATCGGCGAGGGGACTGTCATCGGGCCACACGTGATCCTCAAAGGTCCGACCCGCATTGGCAAACACAATCGCATCTACCAGTTTTCCTCGGTAGGCGAAGACACCCCGGATATGAAGTACAAGGGTGAAGAGACACGCCTGGTAATCGGTGACCACAACATCATCCGAGAAGGCGTGACCATTCACCGTGGCACCGTGCAGGATCGTGCCGAGACCACGCTGGGTGATCACAACCTGGTCATGGCCTATGCCCACATCGGCCACGACAGCGTGATCGGCAACCACTGCATCCTGGTCAACAACACCGCGTTGGCCGGCCATGTGCACGTTGACGATTGGGCGATTTTGTCCGGTTTCACCCTGGTGCATCAGTACTGCCACATCGGCGCCCACAGCTTTTCCGGCATGGGCACCGCCATCGGCAAGGACGTCCCGGCGTTCGTCACTGTGTTCGGCAACCCGGCCGAAGCCCGCAGCATGAACTTCGAAGGCATGCGCCGTCGTGGTTTCAGCGAAGAAGCCATTCACGCCCTACGCCGTGCCTACAAGGTGGTTTACCGCCAGGGCTTGACGGTTGACCAGGCCCTGACCGAACTGGCCGAGCCGTCCGCGTTGTTCCCGGAAGTTGCGATATTCCGTGACTCGATCCAGGCATCGACCCGCGGCATCACCCGCTAATCATGGCCAATCTGCGTATTGCGCTGGTCGCCGGTGAAGCTTCCGGCGACATCCTGGGCGCAGGCCTGATGCGGGCCCTCAAGGCCCAGCATCCTGCGGTTGAATTTATCGGCGTGGGTGGCCCGCTGATGCAGGCCGAAGGCCTCACGTCCTACTTTCCCATGGAGCGCTTGTCGGTCATGGGCTTGGTGGAGGTGCTGGGCCGTCTGCGTGAGCTGCTGGCTCGGCGCAAGCTGCTGATTCAGACCCTGATCGAAGAAAAGCCTGACGTCTTTATTGGCATCGACGCGCCGGACTTCACCCTCAATATCGAACTCAAGTTGCGTCAGGCCGGGATCAAGACCGTGCACTATGTCAGCCCGTCCGTGTGGGCGTGGCGGCAGAAGCGCGTGCTGAAGATCCGCGAAGGCTGCGACCTGATGCTGACCCTGCTGCCGTTCGAGGCCAGGTTCTACGAAGAAAAGGGCGTGCCGGTGCGGTTTGTCGGCCACACCCTGGCCGATGCCATCCCGCTGGAAGCCGATCGCGCGGCGGCCCGTGCTGAACTGGGCTTGCCCGACGGTCCGCTGGTGGCGTTGATGCCGGGCAGCCGGGGCGGCGAAGTCGGGCGGTTGGGTGCGTTGTTCTTCGATGCGGCCGAACGGCTGATGGCCCTGAAGCCGGGCATCCGTTTCGTGTTGCCATGTGCCAGCCCACAACGCCGGGCACAAATCGAAACCTTGCTTGAAGGTCGCAACTTGCCGTTGACCCTGCTCGACGGCCAATCGCACCTGGCCCTGGCGGCCTGTGATGCCGTGCTGATCGCCTCGGGCACCGCGACCCTGGAAGCGCTGCTGTACAAGCGCCCGATGGTCGTGGCCTATCGCCTGGCGCCGCTGACGTTCTGGATTCTCAAGCGCATGGTCAAAAGCCCCTACATCTCCTTGCCCAACCTGCTGGCCCAGCGCCTGTTGGTGCCGGAGTTGTTGCAGGACGATGCAACGCCCGAAGCCCTGGCGCAAACCGTATTACCCCTGATCGACGGCGGCGAAGAGCAGACCCGTGGTTTTGACGCCATTCATCGCGTCCTGCGCCGTGATGCGTCGAACCAGGCGGCGGATGCCGTGCTGACCTTGATCGGGCAAAAACAGGAAACAGTATGACGACGCAAATGGGCCTGGACTTCAGCCTGGTGGCCGAAGCCCACGAGCTGGTGGCCGGTGTGGATGAAGTGGGTCGCGGCCCGCTGTGCGGTGCGGTGGTGACGGCGGCGGTGATCCTTGATCCGAACCGCCCGATCCTCGGCCTCAATGACTCGAAAAAACTCACCGAAGCCCGCCGCGAAAAGCTCTTTGATGAGATCTGTGAAAAGGCCCTGAGCTGGCACATTGCCCGGGCCGAAGTCGAAGAAATCGACGAGCTGAACATCCTCCACGCCACCATGCTCGCCATGCAGCGCGCGGTCGAAGGCCTGCACATCACCCCGAAAATGGCGATGATCGACGGCAACCGCTGCCCCAAGCTGGCGATGCCGTCTGAGGCGGTGGTCAAGGGTGATAGCAAGGTACCGGCGATTGCCGCCGCATCAATCCTGGCCAAAGTCAGCCGCGATCGTGAAATGGCTGCTTTCGAATTGGTCTACCCGGGTTACGGGATTGGCGGGCACAAAGGCTACCCGACGCCCGTTCATCTGGAAGCCCTGGCGCGCCTCGGCCCCACACCCATCCATCGTCGTTCGTTCGCCCCGGTTCGCCTGGCTTACGAGGCGCGGGAAGCGCTCGGCGAGCTGTAGTCGCGAGGCTGATGTTTTGCTCAAGGCCCGGTACAATCCCGGGCCTTGTTGTTTCTAAGTTTCTAGACAGGATCACTATGCCGGCTTCATTCGTTCACCTGCGCCTGCACACTGAATACTCCCTGGTCGACGGCCTGGTACGGATCAAACCGCTGGTCAAAACCCTGGTGGGCATGAACATGCCTGCGGTAGCGGTTACCGATCAGAACAACATGTGCTCCCTGGTCAAGTTCTACAAAAACGCCATGGGTGCCGGCATCAAGCCGATCTGTGGCGCCGACCTGTGGCTGTCCAACAAAGACCCGGACAACGCCCTGAGCCGCATCAGCCTGCTGGCGATGAACGGTGTTGGTTACCGCAACCTCACCGAGTTGATTTCCCGTGGTTTCATCGATGGCCAGCGCAATGGCTCGATCATCATCGAGCGCGAATGGGTGGCCGAGGCCAGCGAAGGCCTAATCATGCTGTCGGCCGCCAAAGAGGGCGAGATCGGTCTCGCGCTGCTGGGCGGCAACCCGCAGGAAGCCGAAGTGCTGGCCCGCGAGTGGATGCAGGTGTTCCCGGATCGTTTCTATCTGGAAGTGCAGCGCACCAACCGCCCCAACGACGAAGAGCACCTGCACGCCGCCGTGGCCCTGGCTGACACGCTGGGCGCGCCGCTGGTGGCGACCAACGATGTGCGTTTCATCAAGAAGGAAGATTTCGAGGCCCACGAAACCCGCGTGTGCATCGGCGAAGGCCGGGCCCTGGATGACCCGCGCCGTTCGAAAAACTACAGCGAAGAGCAATACCTCAAAAGCGCCGACGAGATGGCCGAGTTGTTCAGCGACCTGCCCGAGGCCCTGGAAAACTCCGTCGAAATCGCCAAGCGCTGCAATATCGAAGTGAAGCTGGGCAAGCACTTCCTGCCCAACTTCCCGATTCCCGATGGCATGACCATCGACGAATATTTCCGCAAGGTGTCGTTCGACGGCCTGGAAGAGCGGCTCACCGTTCTGCTGCCCAAAGACACCACCGAAGACTACGAGGCCAAGCGCCAGGTCTATGTCGACCGGCTGAATTTCGAGCTGGATATCATCATCCAGATGGGGTTCCCCGGTTACTTCCTGATCGTAATGGACTTTATCCAGTGGGCCAAAAGCAACGGCGTACCGGTGGGCCCGGGCCGGGGGTCGGGTGCCGGCTCGCTGGTGGCCTATGTACAGAAGATTACCGACCTCGACCCGCTGGAATATGACCTGCTGTTCGAACGGTTCCTGAACCCGGAACGGGTCTCCATGCCCGACTTCGACGTCGACTTCTGCATGGACGGTCGCGACCGCGTGATCGAATACGTGGCCGAGAAATACGGCCGCAATGCCGTAAGCCAGATCATCACCTTCGGTTCCATGGCGGCCAAGGCGGTAATCCGTGACGTGGCGCGGGTGCAGGGCAAGTCCTACGGCCTGGCGGATCGCCTGTCGAAGATGATCCCGTTCGAAGTCGGCATGACCCTGGAAAAGGCCTACGAGCAGGAAGAAATCCTGCGCGACTTCATCAAGGTCGATGAAGAAGCCGCCGAAATCTGGGACATGGCGCGCAAGCTTGAAGGCGTGGTGCGTAACGTCGGTAAACACGCCGGTGGTGTGGTAATTGCTCCTACCAAACTCACCGACTTTTCGCCGATCTATTGCGACGAAGCCGGCGACGGCCTGGTAACCCAGTTCGACAAGGATGACGTGGAGGCGGCCGGCCTGGTGAAGTTCGACTTCCTCGGCCTGCGTACCCTGACCATCATCGACTGGGCGCTCAAGACCATCAACCGCGAGCGCGCCAAGGTGGACGAAGCTCCGCTGGATATCGCGTTTATCCCGCTGGACGACAAACCGACCTACCAGTTGCTGCAAAAAGCCGAAACCACGGCGGTGTTCCAGCTTGAGTCGCGGGGCATGAAAGAGCTGATTAAAAAGCTCAAGCCCGACTGCCTGGAAGACTTGATCGCACTGGTGGCCCTGTTCCGTCCGGGCCCGCTGCAATCGGGCATGGTGGACGACTTCATCAACCGTAAGCACGGTCGCGCCGAGCTGGCTTACCCGCACTCCGACTACCAGTACGAAGGCCTCAAGCCCGTCCTGGCGCCGACCTACGGCATCATCCTGTATCAGGAACAGGTGATGCAGATCGCTCAGGTCATGGCCGGCTACACCCTTGGTGGTGCGGACATGCTGCGGCGGGCCATGGGTAAGAAAAAACCCGAGGAAATGGCCAAGCAGCGCGGCGGTTTCATTGAAGGTTGCGCCACCAACAATATCGATGCCGACCTGGCCGGTAACATCTTCGACCTGGTGGAAAAATTTGCCGGTTACGGCTTCAACAAATCCCACTCCGCTGCGTACGGCCTGGTGTCGTACCAGACCGCCTGGCTGAAAGCCCACTACCCGGCGCCGTTCATGGCCGCGGTACTCTCGGCGGATATGCACAACACCGACAAGGTCGTGACCTTGATCGAGGAAGTGCGCACCATGAAGCTGCGCCTCGACGCGCCGGACGTGAACGCCTCGGAGTTCAAGTTCACGGTGAACGACGAAGGCCGCATTATTTATGGCCTGGGCGCGATCAAGGGCGTGGGCGAGAGCCCGGTGGAGGCGATTGTCGAAGCGCGTCAGAGTGGGCCGTTCGCGGATCTGTTCGACTTCTGCGCACGGGTCGACCTCAAGCGCATCAATAAACGGACCCTCGATGGCCTGATCCGCAGCGGCGCACTCGACCGTCTCGGCCCGTATTTCCACGATGAGCCCAAGGCTTACCAGGCCAACATCGATCGTAACCGTGCGGTGCTGCTGACCGCCATGGAAGAGGCGATCAAGGCCGCCGAACAGACCGCCCGCACCCACGACAGCGGCCACGCCGACCTGTTTGGCGGCTTGTTCGTCGAAGAAGATGCAGACGTCTACGGCAACCATCGCAAGGCCAAGGAGCTGACCCTCAAGGAGCGTCTCAAAGGTGAGAAAGACACCTTGGGCCTGTACCTGACCGGTCACCCGATTGACGAGTACGAAGGCGAAATCCGCCGTTTTGCCCGCCAGCGCATCATCGACCTGAAGCCGGCCCGCGACACCCAGACCGTTGCCGGCATGATTATCGCCTTGCGGGTGATGAAGAATAAAAAGGGCGACAAGATGGGTTTCATCACCCTCGACGACCGCTCGGGCCGCATCGAAGCGTCGCTGTTTGCCGACGCGTTCCACTCGGCGCAGTCGTTGTTGCAGACCGATGCCATGGTGGTGGTGGAAGGGGAGGTCAGCAATGACGATTTCTCCGGCGGCCTGCGCCTGCGGATCAAGCGGGTCATGAGCATGGAAGACGCGCGCACCAACCTGGCCGAAAGCCTGCGCCTGAAGGTGAAAACCGAGGCGCTCAAGGGCGATCAGCTACGCTGGTTGGGCGACTTGCTCAAGCGCCACCGTGGCGCGTGCCCGGTGACCATGGAGTACACCGGCAGCGACGCCAAGGCGATGCTGCAGTTCGGCGAGACCTGGCGAATTGATCCCGCGGATGGCTTGATTCAAGCTTTGCGTGACCAGTTCGGGCGAGACAACGTCTTCCTCCAATACCGTTGATGGCCAGGTGGCAGTAATTAGCCTGATCTCGACTGAACATTTAATCTCGACCTAAACGCGCCTCTCCCTTAAGGTAGGGCGCGAATAGACCACCGGCTGGCCAGGCACTCCTTGGCCGTCGACCCAAGACGGACGCTTATGAACCCGAATTTTCTTGATTTCGAACAGCCGATCGCTGACCTGCAAGCCAAGATTGAAGAACTGCGCCTGGTCGGCAATGACAATTCGCTGAATATCGGCGATGAGATCGCTCGCCTGCAGGACAAGAGCAGCACCCTGACCGAAGATATCTTCGGCAAGCTGACCAGCTGGCAGATCGCGCGCCTGGCTCGCCACCCGCGCCGCCCGTACACCCTGGACTACATTCAGCACATCTTCACCGAATTCGACGAGCTGCATGGCGACCGCCACTTCTCCGACGACGCGGCCATCGTGGGCGGTATCGCTCGCCTGGACGACCAGCCGGTGATGGTCATCGGCCACCAGAAAGGCCGTGAAGTGCGCGAAAAAGTCCGCCGCAACTTCGGCATGCCGCGCCCGGAAGGCTACCGCAAGGCCTGCCGCCTGATGGAAATGGCCGAACGCTTCAAGATGCCGATCCTGACCTTCATCGACACCCCGGGTGCTTACCCGGGTATCGACGCCGAAGAGCGCAACCAGAGCGAAGCCATCGCCTGGAACCTGCGCGTCATGTCCCGCCTGAAAACCCCGATCATCGCCACCGTGATTGGCGAAGGTGGTTCCGGCGGCGCACTGGCCATTGGCGTGTGCGACCAGTTGAACATGCTGCAATACTCGACCTACGCGGTGATCTCGCCGGAAGGTTGCGCCTCGATCCTGTGGAAAACCGCCGAAAAGGCGCCGGACGCTGCCGAAGCCATGGGCATCACCGCCGATCGCCTCAAAGGCCTGGGTATCGTGGATAAAGTCATCGCCGAACCATTGGGCGGCGCTCACCGCGACCCGGCTGCTGCTGCCGCGACCATCCGTGCTGAACTGGGCTCGCAACTGGCGATGCTCAAGAAGCTGGATAACGAAGCGCTGTTGAAGCGTCGTTATGAGCGTCTGATGAGCTACGGCCTGTAAGGTCTACGCAGCCCTCAATGTGGGAGCTGGCTTTTGTGGGAGCTGGCTTGCCTGCGATAGCATCACCTCGGTACAACTGATGTATCGAGGTGACTGCATCGCAGGCAAGCCAGCTCCCACATTTGCTTTGTGTATGCTTGGCCAATGTATTCCAGCTTTGCGGCGATGATGTGTGATGAAAACAACTTTGCACGCCAAACTCCTGCAAACCCTTGCCCCCTGGCGCAACGCCCAGGCTTGGCATATCGCGTTTTCCGGCGGTCTTGATTCCACTGTCCTGCTGCACCTCTTGGCCAACACCGAAAGTCTTCCCCCGCTCAACGCCATCCATGTCCACCACGGCCTGCAAACCGCCGCCGACGCTTGGCCAGCTCATTGCCAATCGATCTGCGACCGCCTGGGCGTGCCCCTGCGCGTCATGCGCGTACAGGTCGAGCCCGGCGCCAGCCTTGAGCGTGCAGCCCGTGAGGCGCGCTACCAGGCGTTTGCCGAGGTGACAGGGGCGGGTGAGGTGTTGCTGACCGGCCAGCATCGCGACGATCAGGCTGAGACCCTGCTGTTCCGCCTGCTGCGTGGGGCAGGGGTGCGGGGGTTGGCGGCAATGCCGATGCACCGCCCCTTGGCGAATGGTCATTTGGTGCGGCCGTTGCTGGATGTCTCGCGTGCCGAACTGGAGGCCTATGCCCGCGAACACCAACTCACGTGGATTGAAGATCCCTCCAACGCTGACCCTCGGTTTTCGCGCAACTACCTGCGCCACCGGGTATTCCCGTTGCTGACGGAGCGTTGGCCGCAAGCTGTCAGCAGCCTTGCACGCACCGCCGAACACCTGAGTGAAGCCCAAGGCCTGCTTGATGAGCTGGCGCAGATGGACCTGCATGCCGCCGATCGGCCGTCGCCGTTTCCTTGGCTTGCACTGCCGTCGTTGGCTCTTGCGCCATTGCGAGAACTTTCCGACGCCCGCCAGCGCAACGTCCTGCGTCACTGGCTGACCCCGCTGACCCGTTTGCCCGACAGCGATCACTGGGCCAGTTGGTATTCCCTGCGCGATGCCAAGCGTGATGCGCAGCCGCTGTGGCGCCTTGCCGACGGCGAACTGCACCGTTGCGCCGAGCGCATCTGGTGGGTGCCCGCCGCTTGGTCGGATTTTTCCGACGCATCGGTGAGCTGGCCCGATCCGCAAAACCCACTAGAGTTACCCGGCAATGGTCGGTTGGAAGGGGTCGGCAAGCCGCCCGCAGGCCCGCTGCAGATCCGCTATCGTCAAGGCGGCGAAATTGTCGAAGTGCCCGGCCGCGGCCGCCGAGACTTGAAGCGTCTGCTGAATGAAGCTGGCTTGCCGGGCTTCATGCGTGGCAGATTGCCGCTGCTGTATCAGGGCGAGCAATTGCTGGCGGTCCCAACCCTCGCTGGGCTATGGCCCGACTCGACGGGCGACTGGCAATTACATTGGATGCCACAGACGTGCGATCAAGGTTTGAGCTGATAGAGCCTTTCCGGTAGACTACGCTCCCTTCTTGATACAACTTCTGTGGATTCGCCTGAATCGCAGCAGTTGCCGATTACCAAGCAGTCTTTGCTGGGCGATTCCAAAAAATGTGTAGCGATCAACGTACCGGTGTTTCATTGCTGGTCTGTCACAACGCGGCGGTTTTTTTGAAAGGTGCACTGTGATTAATGCAGGTGATCGGGGGCTTCGGCCTCTCTTCGCTTTCCCCGGCGGCTCGGACCGCTTTAACGCAGACTTCTAGGGTTTTTCATGACGCGCTACATATTCGTCACGGGCGGTGTTGTTTCTTCATTGGGGAAAGGCATCGCATCGGCTTCATTGGCGGCCATCCTGGAGGCGCGGGGACTTAAGGTCACCATGCTCAAGCTGGACCCGTACATCAACGTTGACCCGGGCACCATGAGCCCGTTCCAGCACGGTGAAGTGTTCGTCACCCACGACGGCGCCGAGACCGACCTGGACCTGGGCCACTACGAGCGGTTCATCCGCACGACCATGACCCAGAACAACAACTTCACCACCGGCCGTGTCTACGAGCACGTGCTGCGCAAGGAGCGCCGTGGTGACTACCTGGGTGCAACCATCCAGGTGATCCCGCACATCACCGACGAAATCAAGCGCCGCATCATCAAGGGTGCAGGCGATGCCGACGTGGCGATGGTCGAGATCGGTGGCACCGTGGGTGACATCGAATCCCAACCGTTCCTCGAAGCCATCCGCCAGCTGCGTTTCGAAGTCGGCGCCAAGCGCGCGATGCTGATGCACCTGACCCTGGTCCCGTACATCGCCACCGCCGGCGAAACCAAAACCAAGCCTACCCAGCACTCGGTCAAGGAACTGCGTTCCATCGGCCTGCAGCCGGACGTGCTGGTGTGCCGCTCCGATCACCCGATCGACATTTCCTCGCGTCGCAAGATCGCGCAATTCACCAACGTTGAAGAACGTGCGGTGATCGCGCTGGAAGACGCCGACACCATCTACAAGATCCCGGGCATCCTGCATTCGCAAGGCCTGGACGATTTTGTGGTCGAGCGTTTCGGCCTGCAATGCAACGGCGCGGACCTGTCCGAGTGGGAAGCCGTGGTGGACGCCAAGCTCAACCCTGAGCACGAAGTGACCATCGCCATGGTCGGCAAGTACATGGAACTGCTGGACGCGTACAAGTCGCTGATCGAAGCGATGAGCCACGCCGGTATCAGCAACCGTACCAAGGTCAACCTGCGCTACATCGACTCCGAAGACATCGAGAACCAAGGCACTGCCTTGCTCGAAGGTGTGGACGCGATCCTCGTGCCAGGCGGTTTCGGCCTGCGTGGCGTGGAAGGCAAGATCACCGCAGTGCAGTACGCTCGTGAAAACAAGGTGCCGTACCTGGGTATCTGCCTGGGCATGCAAGTAGCCGTTATCGAGTTCGCCCGTAACGTGCTGGGCTGGAAAGACGCCAACTCCACCGAGTTCGACAGCAAGAGCGGCCACCCGGTCGTGGGCCTGATTACCGAGTGGGAAGATGCCACTGGCGCGGTCGAGACCCGTACCGAAGCTTCCGACCTGGGCGGCACCATGCGCCTTGGCGCGCAAGACTGCCTGCTGGAGCCGGGCTCGCTGGTTCACGATTGCTACGGCAAGGACGTGATCGTCGAGCGTCACCGTCACCGCTACGAAGTGAACAACAACCTGCTGCCGCAAATCAAAGAGGCTGGCCTGAAAATCTCCGGTCGCTCCGGTGATGGCGCGTTGGTTGAAGTGGTTGAAGCACCGGATCATCCATGGTTCGTCGCTTGCCAGTTCCACCCGGAGTTCACCTCGACGCCGCGCGACGGTCACCCGTTGTTCAGCGGTTTCGTCAAGGCCGCACTGACGCAACACCAGAAGAAGGCGTAACCCTGATGGCCCAGAAGATCATTCGCGTCGGCGACATCGAGATTGCCAACGACAAGCCCATGGTGCTGTTCGGCGGCATGAACGTGCTGGAAAGCCGCGACATGGCGATGCAGGTCTGTGAAGAGTACGTCAAGGTCACCGAGAAACTCGGTATCCCTTACGTGTTCAAGGCCAGCTTCGACAAGGCCAACCGTTCGTCCGTGACCTCCTATCGCGGCCCGGGCCTTGAAGAAGGCATGCGGATCTTCCAGGACATCAAGCAAGCCTTCGGCGTGCCGATCATCACCGACGTCCACGAGCCTGAACAGGCTGCCGTGGTCGCCGAGGTGTGCGACATCATCCAGTTGCCGGCCTTCCTGTCGCGCCAGACCGACCTGGTCGTGGCGATGGCCAAGACCGGTGCTGTGATCAATATCAAGAAAGCCCAGTTCCTCGCGCCCCAGGAGATGAAACACATCCTGAACAAGTGCGTGGAAGCGGGTAACGACCAGTTGATCCTCTGCGAGCGTGGTTCGAGCTTCGGCTACAACAACCTCGTGGTGGACATGCTCGGTTTCGGCATCATGAAACAGTTCGAATACCCGGTGTTCTTCGACGTGACCCACGCGCTGCAAATGCCCGGTGGTCGCGCCGATTCCGCTGGCGGGCGCCGTGCCCAGGTGCTCGACCTGGCCAAGGCCGGCATCAGCCAGTCCCTGGCGGGCCTGTTCCTCGAAGCCCACCCGGACCCGGACAACGCCAAGTGCGACGGCCCTTGCGCTTTGCGCCTGGACAAGCTGGAGCCGTTCCTGGCTCAGCTCAAGCAGTTGGACGAACTGGTCAAGAGTTTTCCGACGGTAGAGACCGCGTAAGCCGCGTTTCTCCGGTAAAGTATCCCACGCTAAATGCTCAGGCCCCCGGGCCTGAGCCTTGTCGCCTGCAAGCCTGCCCCGTTGTTCCACCCTTGCGGTCGGTCAAAAGTTTTCCTTCAGCTGCGTCGTTTTCGTCAACTTTGGAGTGTTTACAACAATGGCAAAAATCGTCGACATCAAAGGTCGTGAAGTTCTCGACTCCCGTGGCAACCCCACCGTCGAAGCCGACGTGCTTCTCGATAATGGCATCACTGGCAGCGCCTGCGCGCCGTCCGGTGCGTCTACCGGTTCGCGCGAAGCGCTGGAACTGCGTGATGGCGACAAGAGCCGTTACCTGGGCAAAGGTGTACTCAAGGCTGTAGCCAACATCAACGGCCCGATCCGCGACCTGCTGCTGGGTAAAGACCCGGTTGACCAGAAAGCCCTCGACCTGGCGATGATTAAGCTCGACGGCACCGAAAACAAAGGCAGCCTGGGCGCCAACGCCATCCTCGCCGTATCCCTGGCTGCGGCCAAGGCTGCTGCCCAGGACCAGGACCTGCCGCTGTACGCCCACATCGCCAACCTGAACGGCACCCCGGGTGTCTACTCGATGCCGGTGCCGATGATGAACATCATCAACGGTGGCGAGCACGCCGATAACAACGTCGACATCCAGGAATTCATGGTGCAGCCGGTTGGCGCCAAGTCCTTCTCCGAAGGCCTGCGCATGGGTACCGAGATTTTCCATCACCTCAAGGCTGTACTGAAGGCCCGTGGCCTGAGCACTGCCGTGGGTGACGAAGGTGGTTTCGCCCCGAACCTGGCGTCCAACGAAGATGCACTGAAAGTGATCTCCGAAGCCGTGGCCAACGCTGGCTACAAGCTGGGCACCGACGTGACCCTGGCCCTGGACTGCGCGGCCAGCGAGTTCTTTGAGGACGGCAAGTACAACCTGTCCGGCGAAGGCCAGGTGTTCAACTCCGAAGGTTTCGCCGAATACCTGAAGGGTCTGACCCAGCGCTACCCGATCATCTCGATCGAAGACGGCCTGGACGAGTCCGACTGGGATGGCTGGAAAATCCTGACCGACAAGATCGGCGAGAAAATCCAGCTGGTGGGCGACGACTTGTTCGTGACCAACACCAAGATCCTGAAAGAAGGCATCGACAAGAAGATCGCCAACTCGATCCTGATCAAGTTCAACCAGATCGGCACCCTGACCGAAACCCTGGAAGCCATCCAGATGGCCAAGGCTGCGGGCTACACCGCCGTGATCTCCCACCGCTCCGGCGAAACCGAAGACTCGACCATTGCCGACCTGGCCGTGGGCACTTCGGCGGGCCAGATCAAGACCGGCTCCCTGTGCCGCTCCGATCGCGTTTCCAAGTACAACCAATTGCTGCGTATCGAAGAGCAACTGGCTGGCAAAGCCAAGTACAACGGTCGCGATGAGTTTCGCGGCTGAGCTGTAAATGGTAAAAAGTCGGCGGATTGCGTCGGAAAAAACACGACAGTGTAGATTTCGACGCTAATCTCATGGCTATCTAGCACAAGCCTGGTTCTTCCAGGCTTCGTGCTATCAGTTGCTGCAAAAGTTTTACATGGCTGTCTTTTTTCACTGGATACCCGGATTTCGATGCGCAGTCCCAATTGGTTGTTCCTCGTCTTGCTCTTGTTGCTGGCTGGCCTGCAGTACCGCCTATGGGTGGGTAATGGCAGCTTTGCGCAGGTAAAAGACCTGACCCAGCAAATTGCCGACCAGCACGCCGAAAACGAACGCCTGCTGGAGCGCAACCGCGTCCTCGATGCCGAAGTGCTTGAGCTGAAAAAAGGCACGGAGACCGTGGAAGAACGGGCTCGCCATGAGTTGGGCATGGTCAAGGAGGGCGAGACCCTCTACCAGTTGGCCCAATGAGTACCGATTTGCCGGCCTTCTGGGCCGTGATTCCTGCCGCGGGCGTCGGTGCCCGTATGGCTGCGGACCGTCCCAAGCAATATTTGCAACTGGGCGGGCGCACTATTCTCGAACACAGCCTTGGCTGTTTTCTCGACCATCCCACGCTCAAGGGCCTGGTGGTCAGTCTTGCTGCTGATGATCCCTACTGGCCCAACCTGGCCTGTGCTGCCGATCCGCGCATCCAGCGTGCCGACGGTGGTACGGAGCGTTCGGGTTCGGTGCTCAATGCGTTGCTGCAATTGAATGCCCTGGGCGCCAGTGATGATGATTGGGTGTTGGTACACGATGCGGCGCGACCTAACCTGAGTCGCGATGATCTTGATAAGTTGCTGATGGAACTGGCGGACGACCCCGTTGGCGGCCTGTTGGCCGTGCCGGCCCGCGATACGCTCAAGCGCGTCGACAAGCACGGGCGGGTGGTGGAAACCGTTGATCGCAGCCTGATCTGGCAAGCTTATACGCCGCAGATGTTCCGCCTCGGTGCCTTGCATCGCGCGTTGGCCGACAGTTTGGTGGCGGATGCGGTGATTACCGATGAGGCCTCGGCCATGGAGTGGTCCGGGCAGGCGCCGCGCTTGATTGAGGGGCGCTCGGATAACATCAAGGTGACTCGGCCGGAGGATTTGGAGTGGTTGCGGTTGCGGTGGGCTAACCGTAGGTAGTCAGTTGCACCGAGTCGACTTCATCGCAGGCAAGCCAGCTCCCACATTTGACCGCGTTTATCCTGTAGGAATACGGTCAAATGTGGGAGCTGGCTTGCCTGCGAAGAGGCCGGTACAAACAACCCATAATCACTGGCTGTACTCCGGCCTTTCAGCCAACCCCGCCTTCAAAAAATCCACCAACTTGCGCACCTTCGGCGACAAATGCCGCTGCTGCGGATACAACGCCCACACCGCCGTGTTCGGCGGCTGATGCGCCTCCAGCAACGACACCAGCGCCCCACTGTGCAGATGCTCCAGCACGTAATAATCCGGCAACTGGCACAACCCCACGCCTTGCAGTGCTGCATTCAGCACCGCCTGCCCACTGTTGCAGCGCCAGTTTCCCTGCACCCGCTGGGAAAATTCCCGCCCGTCTTGGGCCAGTTGCCAGATGTCCGAACTGCCGATCAGGCAGTTATGCCGAGTCAATTCCGACAAGCTATGTGGCCTGCCATACCGTGCCAGGTAGGACGGTGACGCACACAGGTACATGCGCCGCGGTGCCAGGCGGCTGGCAACCATGCGCGAATCCTGCAGGCGCCCCAGGCGAATCGCCAGGTCGAGGCCTTCGTGCACCAGGTCCAATTGGCGATTGCTCAGCTCTATATCCACGCGCAATTGCGGGTACAACGCCATGAACCGCGTCACCAACGGCACGATAAACCGCTCGCCATAGGCCACGGCGCAGGTCATGCGCAACATGCCCTTGGGCTCGCTGGTGAGGTCGCCGACCGCGCGCAGGGCCTCTTCGCGACCGTCCTGCAGACGTTGGCAATGTTGCAGAAACGTCTGGCCGGCTTCGGTCAGGGTGACCTTGCGGGTACTGCGATAGAGCAGGCGCGTCTGCAAGCGTTCTTCCAGGCGCGCAA
Source organism: Pseudomonas sp. 18.1.10 (assembly GCF_024655625.1). Classification (NCBI taxonomy): domain Bacteria; kingdom Pseudomonadati; phylum Pseudomonadota; class Gammaproteobacteria; order Pseudomonadales; family Pseudomonadaceae; genus Pseudomonas; species Pseudomonas sp. 18.1.10. The sequence goes on along the minus strand of NZ_JANLGL010000040.1, from coordinate 7,439 downwards.
CCTGTCGGCTGATGTGGGACGACGACACGCCCAGCCGCTCGGCAGCCGCCGTGAACTGGCTGCATTCAGCGACGGCGACGAACTCATCGATGCCTTCCCAGCGGTTTTCCAACATCGCGATTATCCCTGTGTAGCAATAATGTTTTGCTTTTGTCTGGATTATTCATCACTCGGCCTTGTTTTACACTCTGCGCCTCAGTTTTTAACTCCATGGAGAAACCCGGATGATTAAGTCCCGCGCCGCCGTAGCCTTCGAAGCCAAGAAACCTCTTGAAATCGTTGAAGTGGATGTCGCCATGCCCAAGGCTGGCGAAGTGCTGTTGCGTGTGATCGCGTCCGGCGTGTGCCACACCGACGCCTACACCCTGTCGGGCGCGGACCCGGAGGGCATCTTCCCGTCGATCCTTGGCCACGAAGGCGGTGCCGTGGTGGAAGCCATCGGCGAGGGCGTGACCTCGGTAGCCGTGGGCGACCACGTGATCCCGCTGTACACCCCGGAATGCGGCAAGTGCAAATTCTGCCTGTCGGGCAAGACCAACCTGTGCCAGGCCATCCGTTCCACCCAGGGCAAAGGCTTGATGCCGGATGGCACCACGCGTTTCTCCTACAAAGGTCAGCCGATTTTCCACTACATGGGCACCTCGACGTTCTCCGAGTACACCGTGCTGCCGGAAATTTCCGTGGCCAAGATTCCCAAAGAAGCACCGCTGGAAAAAGTCTGCCTGCTGGGGTGTGGCGTCACTACCGGTATCGGTGCAGTGCTCAACACGGCCAAGGTCAAGCCGGGCGACACCGTGGCCATCTTCGGCCTTGGCGGTATCGGCCTGTCGGCGGTGATCGGTGCGGTCAAGGCCAAGGCCGGTCGCATCATCGCCATTGACATCAACCCGGCCAAGTTCGAAATCGCCAAGCAACTGGGCGCCACCGACTGCATCAACCCGAAAGACTACGATCGCCCGATTCAGGATGTGATTGTCGATTTGACTGACGGCGGCGTGGACTTTTCCTTCGAGTGCATCGGCAACGTGCAACTGATGCGTGCCGCCCTTGAGTGCTGCCATAAAGGCTGGGGCGAGTCGGTCATCATCGGCGTAGCGGGCGCTGGCCAGGAAATTTCCACGCGCCCATTCCAGTTGGTGACCGGTCGCGTCTGGCGCGGTTCGGCCTTCGGTGGCGTGCGCGGTCGTACCGAATTGCCAAGCTACGTGGAGATGGCCCAGACCGGCGAGATCCCGCTGGACACCTTCATCACCCACACCATGGGCCTGGAAGACATCAACAAAGCGTTTGACCTGATGCACGAAGGCAAGAGCATCCGTACCGTCATCCACTTCTGAGGTCGGCCATGAGTCTGGAAAACCTGTCGTGCCAGAAAAGCTTTGGCGGCTGGCATAAACGCTACAAGCATCACTCCGATGTACTCGGTTGCGACATGACCTTTGCCGTCTACCTGCCGCCGCAAGCGGAGCAGGGCGGCAAGTTGCCAGTGCTTTACTGGCTGTCGGGACTGACCTGCACCGATGAAAACTTCATGCAGAAGGCCGGCGCCCAGCGCATGGCCGCCGAGCTGGGGCTGATTATCGTCGCGCCGGACACCAGCCCACGTGGCCCGGGTGTGCCGGGCGACCCGGACAACGCCTGGGATTTTGGCCTGGGCGCCGGCTTCTATCTGAATGCGACCCAGGAACCCTGGGCCAAGCACTATCGGATGCATGACTACGTGGTGCAGGAATTGCCGGCGTTGGTCGAAGCGCATTTCCCGGCTTCGGACAAGCGTGGCATCAGCGGCCACTCCATGGGCGGCCACGGTGCGCTGGTCTGTGCGCTGCGCAATCCTGGGCGTTACCTGTCGGTGTCGGCGTTTTCGCCGATCAACAACCCGATGGATTGCCCGTGGGGCCAGAAAGCCTTCTCCCGTTACCTGGGGGAAGAACGTGCGAAGTGGCGTGAGTGGGACGCTTGCGTGCTGATTGGCGAAGCCTCGGAAAAGCTGCCATTGCTGGTGGATCAGGGCGACCGCGACGACTTCCTCGCCGTGCAGCTCAAGCCCGAAGCCTTGCAGCAGGCTGCGAAGGCGGCCGGTCATCCGCTGGAACTGCGCCTGCAACCCGGCTACGACCACAGCTACTTCTTTATCGCCAGCTTCATCGAAGAGCATTTGCGACATCATGGCCGCGCTTTGCTCGGTTAATGTGTGGCAAAAGTAGGTAGAATCACGCCCTGAATTAAATCGGGGCGTTTTTTTATGCGTATTGGCCACGGCTACGATGTGCACCGTTTCGCTGAGGGCGATTTCATCACCTTGGGTGGCGTGCGCATTGCACACCACCATGGGTTGCTCGCTCATTCCGACGGCGACGTTGTGTTGCATGCCTTGAGCGATGCCTTGCTCGGCGCGGCGGCGTTGGGTGATATCGGCAAACATTTTCCAGACACCGATCCCAACTTCAAGGGGGCGGACAGTCGCGTCCTGCTGCGCCACGTGGTAGGCCTGATCCACGCCAAGGGCTGGAAGGTCGGCAACGTCGATAACACCATCGTGGCCCAGGCACCGAAAATGGCCCCCCATATCGAATCGATGCGCGCGCTGATTGCCGCGGATCTGCAAATAGAATTGGATCAAGTGAACGTGAAAGCCACCACCACCGAAAAGCTCGGGTTTACCGGTCGTGAAGAGGGCATCGCGGTGCACTCCGTCGCCTTGTTGCTGCGCGCATGAACGACCTGCAACTGTTGGGCCCACGGGCCTATGGCGAGGCGTTGGGCAGTGCCGTGCTGAAGGCCACTGCTGAAGATTTCCAGGTCGATGAAGTGCTGGACATCCCGTTGACTGGCGATGGCGAGCACCTGTGGTTGTGGGTCGAGAAACGTGGCCTCAATACCGAAGAAGCCGCGCGGCGCATCGCCAAGGCCGCTGGCGTACCGTTGCGTACCGTCAGTTATGCCGGGCTCAAGGATCGCCAGGCGCTGACGCGCCAGTGGTTCAGCGTGCAGTTGCCGGGCAAGGCTGATCCAGACATGAGCGGTGCGGAAAACGACACGCTCAAGATCCTCAAGATGGCCCGCCACAAACGCAAGTTGCAACGCGGTGCGCATTCGGCGAACGGCTTCACCTTGCGCCTGACCCAATTGGCCGGCGATACCGCCGCCATCGACGCGCGCTTGCAACTGATTGCCCAGCACGGGATTCCCAACTATTTCGGCGCCCAGCGTTTTGGCCACAACGGCGGCAACGTGGTTGATGCCCGTGAGTGGGCGGCGCGCAAGGCCTTGCCGGAGCAGCGCAATGTGCGTTCGCGGCTGTTGTCCACGGCGCGCAGTTTCCTCTTCAACAAGGTGTTGGCGGCGCGTGTTGCCGACGGTTCCTGGCAGCGCGCCCAAGTCGGTGACCTGCTGGCGTTTACCGACAGCCGCAGCTTTTTCCCGGCCGGCGAGGCTGAATGCAGCGACCCGCGCCTGGCGATCCTCGACCTGCACCCGACCGGGCCGCAGTGGGGTGAGGGCGATTCGCCCGCCAGCGGTGCGACCCATGCGCTGGAGCAGGCCGTCGCCGCCAGCGAAGCTGAGCTGCGCGATTGGCTGGTGAATGCGGGCATGAGCCAGGAGCGGCGCATTCTGCGACTGCCCATTGGCGGGTTGACGTGGCATTATCCCGGGCCTGACATTCTGCAATTGGAATTCGTCCTGCCGGCCGGATGCTTCGCCACTGTCTTGGTGCGCGAGCTTGTTGATCTGGTGCCGGTGGGGCAGACGGACAGCCCATGCGTATTCTGATATCAAACGATGACGGTGCCACCGCACCCGGTCTTGCCGCGCTCTATGCTGCGCTGGAAGATTACGCCGAGTGCGTGGTGGTTGCCCCCGACCAGGACAAGAGCGGCGCCAGCAGTTCGCTGACGCTCGACCGTCCGCTGCACCCGCAGGTTCTGGCCAACGGCTTTATCAGCGTGAACGGCACCCCCACCGACTGCGTCCACCTGGCGATCAACAGCCTGTTGGACCGCGAGCCGGACCTGGTGGTGTCGGGCATCAACCTCGGCGCCAACCTGGGTGACGACGTGCTGTATTCCGGCACCGTGGCGGCGGCCCTTGAGGGGCGCTTCCTCGGCCGTACTTCGTTCGCCTTCTCATTGGCTTCGCGCCAATTGGACAACCTGCCCACCGCCGCCTATTTCGCGCGCAAGCTGGTGGAGGCCCATGGTTCCCTGGACCTGCCGCCGCGTACGGTGCTCAACGTCAATATCCCCAATTTGCCCCTTGACCACATCCGTGGCATCCAGCTGACGCGCCTGGGCCACCGTGCCCGTGCGGCAGCGCCGTTGAAGGTGGTCGACCCGCGTGGCAAGGAAGGGTATTGGATCGCTGCGGCCGGCGATGCCGAAGACGGCGGCCCGGGCACAGACTTTCATGCGCTGATGCAAGGTTATGTATCGATTACGCCGTTGCAACTTGATCGCACCTTCAGTGATGCCTTCAGTAGCCTCGATGGCTGGCTGGAGGCGCTGAACTGATGGGCCGCGAACAAGACGACCTGCTGCGCCGGGGCATCGGGATGACCTCCCAGCGCACCCGCGAGCGTTTGATCCAGCGCCTATACGAAGAGGGGCTGTCCAACGCCCAGGTGCTGGAAGTGATCCGGCGTACGCCTCGGCACTTGTTTGTCGACGAGGCCCTGGCGCATCGCGCCTATGAAGACACCGCGCTGCCCATCGGCCACAACCAGACCATCTCCCAGCCGTACATGGTCGCGCGCATGAGCGAGCTGCTGCTGGCGGCGGGGCCACTGGACAAGGTGCTGGAGATCGGCACCGGCTCGGGCTACCAGACAGCGGTGCTGTCGCAGTTGGTGGAGCGGGTGTTTTCGGTGGAGCGCATCAAGGTCCTGCAGGACCGCGCCAAGGAGCGCCTGGCCGAGTTGAACCTGCGCAACGTGGTGTTTCGCTGGGGCGATGGCTGGGAAGGGTGGCCGGCGCTGGCGCCTTACAACGGCATTATCGTCACCGCCGTGGCCACGGATGTGCCCCAGGCGTTGCTCGATCAATTGGCCCCGGGCGGGCGGTTGGTGATCCCGGTGGGTTCCGGCGAAGTGCAACAATTGATGCTCATCATCCGAGAAGACGAAGGTTTTTCACGGCATGTACTGGGCGCCGTGCGCTTCGTCCCGTTGCTCAATGGCCCGCTGGCCTGATCATTTGTGCGCCGGCAGTGAATTCTGCTGGCGAGGATGTGTCTTACGCCGGGGTCTGTAGAGTCAACATGATGGGTCACCGGGATTAAACATGATGAATTTTTCGTTTCAGTCGTGTGCCGGTAAAAACCCAATGCCCAGTTATACTTGCGTCATATTTCAAGCCTGATACAGGCATTCATGTTCAGCCACCATAAAGGGAGCGGCGGGTGAGTCTCACAGGTCTTGCGCAGCGTATGAGTAAAACAAGCTTTCAGCGACTGGTGCTTGGCCTTGTCTTGAGTTCCTTGCTGGTGGGGTGTTCCAGCTCGCCAAGCAGCGGCGCGCGGGTGGTTGACCGCAATAGCGCGGTACCGCAAAAGCCGACGGTGACTACCGGCCAGTATGTGGTGCGCAAGGGCGACACGATGTTCTCGATCGCCTTCCGTTATGGTTGGGATTACAAGGCACTCGCAGCCCGTAACAATATTCCTGTGCCATACACGATACATCCGGGCCAGACGATTCGCTTTGACGGACGCACCGGTTCAACGCCGGCGACCGTGGTGACAAACAGCAGCTCTTCGCCGTCGTCTTCGAGCAAAACCACCCTCATCACCCGGCCTGCAGGCACCGCCGCGCCTAGTGTCGCGAGCAAACCTGCACCTGCGCCACTGCCGCCTGCCGGACCCGCACCGACGGGTTGGGGATGGCCCTCAAACGGAGTGCTGATTGGAAAATTCTCTTCAAACGGTAGTTTGAATAAAGGCATTGATATCGCCGGGGATTTGGGACAGCCTGTTTTAGCTGCGTCTGATGGGACAGTGGTGTACGCCGGGAGTGGTTTACGGGGCTACGGCGAGCTGGTCATCATCAAACACAGCGATACCTACGTCAGTGCCTACGGACATAACCGCAGGCTGTTGGTTCGGGAGGGGCAGCAGGTCAAAGTCGGACAGACAATTGCCGAAATGGGGTCAACTGGTACAGACCGGGTGAAACTGCACTTTGAGATTCGCCGCCAAGGGAAACCTGTAGATCCGCTGCAATTCCTGCCCCGTCGTTGATTTGTTGTCAGCCTGTTCCCTCACGTAGAAGGAACAGGCTCCAGTGTTGCCAAGGATAAAGGCGACGCTTGAGCTTGAGGTCGAACTCACCAAAGGACTATAACAATGGCTCTCAGTAAAGAAGCGCCGGAGTTTGACATCGACGATGAGGTTCTCCTTATGGGAGAGCACACCGATACGGAATCGATGTCGAATGAGGGACCTGCTGTACCTTCAGTTCGCACCAAATCCAAGAACTCCACCGCGTTAAAGCAACACAAATACATTGATTACACGCGGGCGCTCGATGCGACCCAGCTGTACCTCAATGAAATCGGTTTTTCCCCTCTGCTCACTCCCGAAGAAGAAGTCCATTTTGCGCGCTTGTCGCAAAAGGGCGATCCGGCCGGGCGCAAGCGCATGATTGAAAGCAACCTGCGCCTGGTGGTGAAAATCGCCCGGCGGTATGTCAATCGTGGGCTGTCCCTGTTGGACCTGATCGAGGAGGGCAACCTCGGCTTGATCCGGGCGGTGGAGAAGTTCGATCCAGAGCGGGGCTTCCGCTTTTCGACCTACGCCACCTGGTGGATTCGCCAGACCATCGAACGGGCGATCATGAATCAGACCCGCACGATCCGGTTGCCGATCCATGTGGTCAAGGAGCTCAACGTCTACCTGCGGGCGGCGCGTGAGCTTACCCAGAAACTCGATCATGAACCTTCGCCCGAAGAAATCGCCAACCTGCTGGAAAAGCCGGTAGGGGAGGTCAAGCGCATGCTCGGCTTGAACGAGCGCGTGTCTTCGGTCGATGTCTCGCTGGGTCCGGATTCGGATAAAACCCTGCTGGACACCCTGACGGATGATCGGCCTACAGATCCTTGTGAGCTGTTGCAGGATGATGATCTGTCCCAAAGCATTGACCAATGGCTGTCTGAGCTCACGGACAAGCAGCGTGAGGTGGTGATTCGCCGCTTCGGCCTGCGCGGCCATGAGAGCAGCACCCTGGAGGATGTCGGCCTGGAGATCGGCCTGACCCGTGAGCGGGTGCGGCAGATCCAGGTGGAAGGGCTCAAGCGCTTGCGTGAGATCCTGGAGAAGAATGGCTTGTCGAGTGAGTCGTTGTTCCAATAACGGCGCACGCTGAAAGTGTGGGAGCCAGGCTTGTGTGGGAGCTGGCTTGCCTGCGATAGCATCACCTCGGTTTATCAGTTACACCGAGGCGCTGC
>NZ_JANLGL010000409.1:0-2392 GCF_024655625.1 Pseudomonas sp. 18.1.10 | reverse complement strand
CCCCAAAATCTTGGGAGCGCTTCGCACTCCAGCGGGAGCAAGCTCCCTCGCCACATTTGCTCAGCGTCAAACGGATACAAAGCTGTTACCCAAAAAATAGTGAATGAGAACGCATATCAATAATGGGTCGCGTGATATACCATCGCGCCGCGAAAATCTGGCAGCTATGCCGCCCCATTTGGCCCATTCACTAGGTTCATCATTCATGCGTCGTACCCTGGTTTCCATCTGTGTGCTTCAGGCGTTTTCCCCTTTGACCTGGGCCGAAGTCGCCCCCGCCGACAAGGCCAGCGTGGAGTTGCAAGCCACCTCCATCACCGGCACCGCGGACTACGAGACCGCCCAGGGCCCGGTCAAAGGCTACCTGGCCACACGTTCCGCCAGTGCGACGCGTACCGACACCTCGATCCATGAAACCCCACAATCCATCAGCGTGGTGACCAAGGACGCCGTCGAAGACATCGGCGCCACCCGCCTGCAAGACGCCCTGGACTACGCCGGCGGCGTCGGCCGTGCCAACAACTTCGGCGGCCAGGGCCTGACCACCTTCACCGTGCGCGGCTTTACCACCGGCGAGTTCTACCGCAACGGTTTCCCGATCAACCGTGGCTACCCGAACATGCCGGACGCCAACACCATCGAGCGCCTTGAAGTACTGCGCGGCCCGGCCACCCTGCTCTACGGCCGTGGCGATCCAGGCGGCACCTTCAACGTGGTGTCCAAGCAACCGCTGCCTGAGCGCACCGTGACCCTGGGCAGCCAGTTGAATGACCAAGGCATGCAGCGCGGCACCCTGGACGCCTCCGGCCCGCTGGACGAAGAAGGCCGCCTGGCCTATCGCCTGAACGTGGTGGGCGAGGGCGGCGAGACCTTCCGCGACCACGTCGAAACCGAACGCTACGGCATCACCCCGGTCATCACCTGGCAAGCCACCGACGCCACCAAGGTGATCTTTGAAGGCGACTTCATGCGCAACAACCACCCGCTGGACCGTGGCCTGACGCGCTTTGCCAATCAGAAAGGCACCGCGTCGCGCGACACGTTCTGGGGCGACAAGGATGTGGGCAAGTTGCACAACGACAACAGCGTGGCGCAGTTGCGTTTCGAGCATTTGCTCAATGACAACTGGACCTTGGGCGGTGGGTTCCAGTACCTGGACGGCACCCTGCAAGGCAATGGCATCGAAGCCAATAGCCTGGCCGCCGACGGACACACCCTCAACCGCAACTTCAACTACCGCAAGTTGGAGTGGACCGATAAAGACACGCAACTGAACCTCACTGGGCACTTTTCCACGGGTGGGTTTGAACACACCCTGCTGACAGGCGTTGAGTTTGAAGACTACGACTACAAGTCGATCATCCAGCGCTCCAGCGCGCCCTACACCAGCGACATTTTCAACCCGGTCTATGGCAAGCCCCGTCCGGCGCTGACCAGCACACCCACCCACGACACGGAAAACCTGAAGACTTACTCCGCATTCGTCCAGGATCAAGTGGCCCTGACCGAGCGCCTGAAGGTGTTGGCGGGTGCGCGTTTCGAGCGTTTCGAGCACGAATATGAAAGCTATGTAACGGGAGTCAAACCGTGGAGCGCCAGCGATAACGCCGTCACCCCACGCGTGGGCGTGACTTACGACCTTACCGACACGGTCGCGGTCTATGCCGACGCTGCGCGTTCGTTCAAACCCAACACGGGCGCCAGCCTTCAGGGCGGCGGGTTCGACCCGGAGAAGGGCAAGTCCTATGAGATGGGCATCAAGTGGGAAGGCTTTGATCGCCAGTTGAGCGTCGACGCCGCGATCTACCAGATCGACAAGAAAAACGTGCTGACCACCGACCCTGCGGACCCCACCGGCATCTCCAAAGTGGCGGCGGGCGAAGTGCGCAGCCGTGGTTTCGACGTGAACGTGGCCGGCAACCTGACCCCGGAGTGGCGTGTGATCGGCGGCTATGCGTATGTGGATGCCGAAGTCACCAAGGACAACACGATCCGCGTCGGCTCTCACCTGGCGAACATTCCGCGCAACAGCTTCAGCCTGTTGAACGTATACGAGTTCCAGGACGGTACGCTCAAAGGCCTTGGCCTGGGCGCCGGTACCAAGTATGTGGATGAACGTGTGGGGCAGACGTCCAACACTGCCTTCACCATGGATGCCTACACCGTCGTCGACCTGCTGGGCTACTACAAGGTCAACGAAAAAGTCCGGCTCAACCTGGATGTGAAGAACCTGTTCAATCGCGACTTTGAAGAGGGTGCCTTCGGCAACTTCTACGCCTACCCAGGTGCGCCGCGTACCGTCCAGGTTGGCATCGCGTACACCTTGTAATCACCACCACTGTGGGAGCTGGCTTGCCTGCGAAAGCAGTGTGTCAGGCAATGAATCTGTTGC